>NZ_JBHTBW010000044.1:0-45846 GCF_042665195.1 Laceyella putida | reverse complement strand
CTGGCCTTCCATAAAACACATCATAAGATTCTTTAACTAACTCATGTATAAAGCTAAAATCAACGACTTCGTTGATTTTTCTCAGAATATGATTTTCCGGAATTAGGTTATACAATTCACTGTGAACGGAGCTTTTCTTGATATTTTGGTCTTTTAACATATTATTCACCCAATTCAGTGTAACAAAAAAAGTGCCCGAAGGCACTTTTACAAATCATGTTATGCTTTTGCATCAGTCTCCAACCGGGGCGACTCTCTTCCTTCAGCTTTCTTCCCATTCTATCTCATCCACATGGCGCGGCGGAAAAGCCCAGCATTCTCTGACCCGATCCTCCTCATCATACACCACGACCATCCGACCGGCGTGATGGGCAAGCTCTCCATAAACAGAGATCGTATGCGATCCCGTCTGTGTTCTCTCCCTTAAGCATTCCACCCCCAGCTGAGCCAATGACCATTCGACGTCGGCTTTTTCTCGCCCGGTCGGTGCAACCCTCAGCAATTTCCGGCTCTGCACCTCTTCTTTTAACCTCGATTGTCTCAGCTGAATGAAATTTCCCATGCTCATCCCCCTTCATTG
Organism: Laceyella putida; assembly: GCF_042665195.1. Classification (NCBI taxonomy): domain Bacteria; kingdom Bacillati; phylum Bacillota; class Bacilli; order Caryophanales; family Thermoactinomycetaceae; genus Laceyella; species Laceyella putida. Next base: position 45,266 of record NZ_JBHTBW010000044.1, on the reverse strand, counting down.
ATCATCCCGAACCAATCTATGCAACACCCTGCGCAAATAAGCCAACATTCACCATTTACAAATTCATAAAATTGCGCATCATTTAACCATGGTAAGCTAAAGATATCCATCTGCGCAACGATTCACTCGCTACACACAACCCGTTTCAACTTCGGGACAATAAGGTATATCTAATAAAAAGAGGACCCCACTGCAATACGCATACAACAAACAGACGTTTTACCACCAGCACCACCAGAAATGGTCCAACTCCAAGGGAGCGATTGGCGGGTTTGCCGAAGGATGGATCGCGGCGAAACTGATTGAAGACATGTTTGAAGACGCTGTTGACGATGGTTTCGATCCAGATGAATCCTCGGATGGGGGGATTATTCGACTCGTTTGGCGAAGGCGAAGAAGATTGACCGACGCAAATGAAAGCCTTGTTATCAGTGGATGAAAGGGTTCTGTTCCCTGGTTGCATCCATCAACGACCGGGAATATATTGCTAGCAACTTCACCACATTAACCAATCCAAGTGGAAGGAGTTGAGAGCGTTGTTGATGAAATCATTAGCCAGTTTGGGCATTGGCGCGGCCACCGTCGACACACGCTTAATCACCCAAACCTTGCAAGCTGGCGAGAAAGTGAACGGCATCTTCAGTATTCGCGGCGGTCATGTTGCCCAACAAATCGAGCAAGTCTATTTGTATCTGGTGATCCGCCTGTTGAAGGACGGGGTCAAAACCAACTACACCCTGCGCAAATATGAACTGAACCATCCTTTTACCATTCAAGCCAACGCCAAGATGGAGATTCCTTTTCACATTACCCTTCCGCTCTCTGCGCCGCTATATACCGGAAATTACCCGATTTATCTTAAAACGGGATTGGATATCAAACATTCCCTCGACCCGCACGATCAGGACCGCGTCGAGATTCGCCCGCATCCCCTGGTGCAAAAATTGTTGAAACAAGTGGAGGACGCGGGGTTTATCCTTTATCGCATTTATAACGAATATGACCCCCGCCAGAAACCGGACTCGTTTGTGCAAGTGTTTGAATATCGGCATTCCGGAAAATACCACGGCATGATCGATGCGCTCAACGTCTACTTCTATGTCAATGAATACATGATTCAGATGAATTTGGAAATGGTACGCGACACGAAGATATTCACCTCCCATCTCGTGTGGGAATACCCCCATGGTGCCGTATATGTGGACAACAAGCAGACATTGACCGATCCATTGACCAAAGTCAAGCAGATTCTACAGGGGCAATGGCAGTAGCCCACTCCCCACCCTGGCCCATTCATGTTAATTAATAATACTATAAATTCCTTCTTTATTTCATATGAAAATTTGGGATTTTCTCTAAATCCGACAAGAAACGGGCTTCTATAAAACAAACGACCCTCTCCCAGACTGGGAAGATGGTCGTCATCTCATCTATACAGCTACATCCCGCTTGGTAAAGGCTATCCACGCCACAACATGGAAGAACAGGAAGTGCACAACCAATACCGCGGTGGAAAAGCCAAGGCTCATCCCCGCAAACGGAATCAGCTGGGCGGCCTCATATTGGCCAAGGTCGAGATTGGCGGCCAACAGGTATTTGCCCCACTGCACACCAAAGGTCTTGAGGATTTCCACCAAGAACATCCCAATGAACATCAGAAACATGGACAGTCCAATCCCCAGCGAACTGCTGCGCGACACCGTGGAGATCGCAAAGGCCAGCGTCACCATCATGACGATTTGAATGAAATAATACCCGTATTCGGCCAGGGTCTGGCCCACGATCTTGTCAGGGGAACCCCACCCAAAAAAAACGAGGCCAAACAGCAAAGACATCACAAAAAACAACGCCAGACTGACCACGCTGAACAGCAGGGCGGCCGCATACTTGGCATACAGGATTTTCGTCCGGCTAGCGGGACGGATGAGCAACAACTTGATCGTCCCCCAGCCAAATTCACAGGAAACGATATCCCCTGCCACGATAAGCGAAAGGATCAGCGGCAACAGGAGCATATGACTGCACTGAAAAGCAAAGCCCCATATATCGGAGCCAACTTGGGACGCCGCCGCAACATACCTTAAAAAGCAGGCCGTCCCGAACACGATCGAGATCAACACGCCGAGCAAGACCGCCGTCCGTGGCCGCACAAACACTTTCATCAACTCATTTTTCACCAAACGCCCAAACTTACCCAACCGTTTCACCTCCGGTAATCTCCAAGAAGCGGTCCTCCAGCCGTTTCTCCAACGCTTTGATGCCATACACCTTCATTCCTCGCTTAACCAGCCCCGCATTAAGCTCGGCGATCTGCTCCCGCGTCAACTCAATGGCAAACCCGCGCGGCACCGTGGTCCATGGTTGCTCCCAACCCAGATCCCCCAACACACTTGCCACCGTTTCCGGCTGATCCACTTCAAATTCCACCGATATGCTGTCCGTCTGTTCCGGACCCCATTCACCCACCGACTTCACATCGATCAACTGGCCGTGCTGAATGATCGCCACCCGGTCACACATCAGTTCCATCTCGGACAGCAAGTGGCTGGAGACCAAAACCGCAATGCCCTCTTCCTGGGACAAGGTTCTCAGATAATCGCGCAATTCGCGGATACCCGCCGGATCCAGCCCATTGGTGGGTTCATCCAAAATGAGTAGCAAAGGCCGATGCAAAATCGCTTGCGCCACCCCCAACCGTTGTCGCATCCCCAATGAATAGGTTTTGACCAAATCATCAATCCGCCCATCCAGCCGCACCAGTGAAATCACATCTTCAATCCGCTCCGGCGTGACCCCTTCCACCATATCGGCAAAATGTAAAAGATTTTGGTACCCGGACATGAATTTATACAACTCAGGGTTTTCAACAATGGCTCCCACATGCTGAATCGCTTCTTCAAACCGCTTCTGCACGCTGACGCCATTGATGAAAACCTCTCCTTCCGTCGCTGCCATCAACCCGACAATCATCCGAATGATCGTCGTTTTCCCTGCCCCATTTGGGCCCAGCAAACCAAAGACCTCGCCGGGATTCACATCAAACGAAACCCGATTGACAATCGTCCGCTTGCCTATGGTTTTAGACAATGCGCGAATGCTTAACACAGGAGCCTGTCTCATGTTGTCCTCCTTCAAAAAACGTCATCAGTTATTCACCATACCTCGATAACCAATTATTTCCATCGTTGTCGTTGCCACATCTATTAAAAACCATAAAAGAAAATATTCAAGATAACCAAGATAAATCTATCAAAATTGGTACAAATCTACCCGCTGGTCTGATCTAATTTTTATTGGTATATCATCCGTTTTTTCGTTGAGGCTATGGATATGGAAAGGATTGCGCAGAAAGGGTGCTCACTATGACTCAAACGACAACCTCCCCCACCGTGGCCCAACATCTCGTCAAACAGCTGCAACGTTGGGGTTGCAAACGAATCTATGGAGTGATTGGCGACGCCACGCTTTACCTGTTGGATGCAATGGGAAAACAAAGCGACATCGCGTATATCGCTTGCCGAACCGAAACCAATGCCGCCCTGATGGCATCCGCCGAAGCGAAGCTGACGGGGCAGATGGCTGTCTGCATCGCCACAAGCGGTCCGGGAATCGCCTCCTTACTCAATGGGTTGGCCGATGCGGCATGTGACCAAGCCCCCGTGTTGGTCATCACAGGCCAAGTGGAACGGACCCATCTTGGAACCGGCACAGTGCAAGATATCAACCAACAAGCGCTGATCCACCCCATCGCCCGCTATTCCAGCCTAGTTGCGGACAGCCACGCTTTCCCGAAGTTGCTTAACATAGCGATGAAAATGGCCTGTGAACAAGGGGGGGTCGCCCACTTGTCCGTACCCAAAGACCTGTGGCGCCTCCCTGTCACGGGGACGCCTTTTCCCTCACCCCCAACCAAGCATTATCCCATTCCGACCGAAACGGAACTGGAACAGATTTGCAAGCGGATCGATGATGCGAAACGGCCCGTGATCCTGGCGGGTCGGGGGATTCAACATGCGACGGGTCCCGCCCTGCAATTGGCGGAACATCTCCATGCCCCGCTGATCGCCACCATGCCCGCCAAACCCTATGTGCCCAATGACCATGAACTGTTTGTAGGCGGCCTGGGGCAAGCGGGCAGTGAAATCGCCCGTGAACTGCTGGAACAAGCCGATCTCTGCTTGATCTTGGGGGCAACCTGGTGGCCCAGCGATTATGTGCCTTCCACCGTCCCGATCATCCAGATTGATGCCGATCCGCAACATATCGGGCGCACCCATGCGACGGTGGGGGCCGTGGCGGGTAACCTGGCCCATCTGTTGCCGCTTTTGATCAACCAAGTCGCGGCCAAAGACCATCCCTCGTATGCGGAAGAAATCGCGCAAAAGAAACAACGGTGGAATCAGCAATTGACAACGGAACGGACTCCATCCGCCCAAGGGTTGACGCCAGCCCAAGGGTTGACGCCAGCCCACGTCTTCGCGGCCTTAAACGAAGTGATCGCGCCAGATGCCATCATGGCCGTCGATACTGGCGACCATACGCTGTGGCTGGAACGCACCTTTCAGTTTGACCGGCAAGAGCTGCTCCTGTCGGGGACCTGGCGGACGTTGGGATTCGGACTACCCGCAGGCATCGCGGCCCAACTCGCCCAGCCCGGACGCCAAGTGGTCTCCATCGCGGGCGACGGCGGGTGCTATTATTCTCTGCCCGAATTGAACACAGCGGTCACGCATCAATTGCCACTCACCTATCTCATCTTAAACAACCAGTCCTATGCGATGGAACAGCGGCGCATGGAGGTGGAAGCGTTAACCCAGGTGGGTGCCGTGGTCCCCAATGCGGACTTTGCCGGGATCGCCCGTGCGTGTGGGGCGGAAGCGCACCGGGTGACCCAACCATCCGAGTTAACCGACACCTTGGTCCAAGCGCTCGCTTCCCCGCGCACGAGCGTGGTGGAAATTTTCTGCGACTCACCCCCTCTCCCCCATTACAAAATCATCACCGGGATCGATGAGACCAACGATTAAGCATTCCCTTTCCCCATCCGCTTTCCGAACAGTCACAGGAAAGCGGGTGTTTCCTTACATGGAAAAGGCCCTGCATACCCTCCGGTACACAAGGCTTGACCCCGATCCGCAAACGGTTTGGAACAGACCTCACCTGTTCCCTATCCCAAGTTCAGCGTGCCGACTTTAAGTAAGCGGCCCTACTTGATCAAACAGGCCGGCGCTGGCCTTGATCTTCGCTTCATTGCCGATCACGCAGATACGGCCTTCTTTTAAGACGCCCTCCACCACGGGCGCCAACCTTCTCACATTGGCAATGGTCGCCCGTAAAACTTGCTCCCATTCTTCCCGCAGCATCTCATCCGTGATTCCGCTGAAGTGGCGCAAAATGGCCACCTCTCCTTTTTGGCTGGGTGAGCGGGCGGGATCCAATTTCCTGATGGTCCCGATCAGGAGACGCTTCCACTCGTCACGGGACATATCCAATCGCCTCAAATAGGAAGGAATTTGCTCGTATACCGCGAGCGTCTCCTTCAGATGCGGATCCCGATAGGAGACGAAAGCGAGTGTACCCATCCGGCTCAAACTGCACATGGCGCCATAGGCCCCTCCTTGCACGCGAATCCGGTTCCACAAGTACTCCGTCTCAAGCAAGGTTTTAAGCACCACCCAGTTTCCTTCATAGCGGCCCCCCGCCCCAGCCAGGCCGCCCCCCTGCGCCACATACTGGACACCGCTGGGTCCGTAAAACGCTTCGGTTCGCTTGTCGCTCACAAACTGGTAAGCTTGCGGGACGACCGGATCAGCCGCAAGCGTTGGCACCCACTTCTCCAAAAAGCGTTGGAGGGTTCCTTTCTCTTCCCCCGCCGCCATCAGGTGAACCGTCAACTGATCCCGTTGAAAGATCAGCCGTGCGGTCTGTTGCAACCGCCAGACAATCTCGTCCGACCGATCCGCAAAATCTCGCTCCAATTGGTTCAAGAAGCGGTACAACTGGATGCCATATAACATCTCATCGTATTGTCCTTTGTCCGACAGCGTCGAAGCGACGCGCATCAACGCAATTTGATGGCCGTTCCGCGTGAAGGAGGACTCTCGTTGCGCTTTCAACTCCCTGATCAACTGTAGCAGACGCTCTTTCTCCTCAAACCGGGTCTGGGCCAAGATTTCATTCAACAGTTCCGGAAATGCCGACCATTGCTGGGGCAATAGCTTCACCCCCACTTGGAACAGCGAAGTGAATCCCGCTTTCGGCTGCGGTTTCGGATAGGTCTGCACTTTGAATTGCATGCCTCCTGTCAAGATATGCATCGCGTTGGACAATCGGCCATAGGGGTAGCGCCGGGTGCTCATTTTCCCCAACACATACGCCAACAGGGGGATATAGGGAATGCGCTCTTGTGGCACCGCCTGGGTGTCAAATAATAGCTGGAGATAATGAATGCCTTTGGTCGCTTGTGGCGTAAACAAAACGGGAATCCCTTGTTCCCTCGTTTTCTCCAGCCGGATCGGCTCCGGGTGCGCCGGAAGCTCTTTCAGACTCAAGACAGGCAATCGAGCCAAGTCTTCAGCGCGATCCGCCATCCGTTGTCTCGCTTGTAGCCGCTGGGTTTGGTCGATCAGTCGTTTCTTGTCCGGTTCGGACAAGGCGCGCTTCATCCGCTCCAGCTTCTCTTTCCACGCTTTCTCTCTCTCTTCCGCCAACGTCACACTCGGCTCCAGCACCACAAATGCGGCATGCCGATTATCCAGCAACCAGGTTTGAATCCATTGTTCCCCTCCGCCTCGCTTCAAACCTGCGCGCAGCTTCGCCAACGTATCGTCATAGCGCAAATGAGCCAAGGGGTCTCCACCATGCAACCAACTGTTCATCACCTTAAAATAATAGGTGAGCCCGGCCGGTCCCCCTTGATCCGGCTCACGCAAGGACACCTCCAACCAATTGATGCCCGCCTGCAGCAGCTCGGGGTCGATTCCTTTTGTAACCAGCCGGCGCAATGTCTCTGTCAACACTTGCTGAAAGCGGCCCAACATCCCGGATTCGGCATGTTTCACCAAAACGCAGAACATGGGTTGCCGCATCGAGGGGTCAATCAGCCCTGACACCACCTTGCCTATGCCCGCATCCAACAAAGTCCGTTTCAACGGGGACGCCGGGCTATAAAAGAGCACATACGCCATCAGGGTCAACATCATCGCCTGCACCGGGTCAGTCGCTTGGCCGATCGCGTAGGACGCGCTGTACAGCGTTCTCCCTTCTGTGCTCGGCGCGGGATAAGCAACCGTTTTTTCCACTGGCGCCGGGAACGGGGATTGGACCAATGAAGGATGACGCACCTCCCGTTTCGCAAAGGAGACGAGGGCTTCCTCATGAATCAGCTTGAGCATCTCCACCACATTCCCATTGCCGTACAAGTAGAAATAACTGTTGGAAGGGTGGTAATGGGTCCGATGATAAGCCAAGAATTGCTCCAACGTCAGATCGGGGATGTGGTCGGGGTTCCCACCGGAATCAAAACCATAGGGAGTATCCGGATACAAGCTGTATTTGGCCATGCGCCCGAGCAACGAATCCGGGGAAGAATACACCCCTTTCATCTCGTTATACACGACGCCGCTGATCGTTAACGGGTCAGTTGCGGTCGGCAAGGAGTAATGCCAACCCTCTTGGAGGAAGATTTCCGGCGTAGTGTGGATCTTCGGAAAAAACACCGCATCCACATACACCGAGACCAGATTGCGAAAGTCTTGCCAGTTGCGGCTCGCCACCGGGTACACCGTCTTGTCCGAAAAGGTCAAGGCATTGAGAAAGGTGGACAATGATCCCTTCAACATCTCTTTGAATGGTTGCTTCACCGGATACTTGCGCGAACCGCACAAGACCGAATGCTCCAAAATATGTGTCAACCCCGTGTGATCCCGCGGCGGTGTCTTAAAGCCAACCGCAAAAACGTTATTGGGATCCCCATTGGCCAACTGCAACAGCTTGGCGCCCGTCCCTACATGTTCAAACACCCTAGCCGTGGCATCGATCGCATCCACCGCCTGCTCATCACGCAGGATAAAGCCATGCAAACGTTCACCGATCTTCCAGTTTATTGCCGTCATATGTCCTCTCCCTTTGCTGTGACTTCACTTAAGTCTATTCTTCTTACTCACTGTATGGTGACATGACAAGACATGGGGACAAACGCTTCCATTCGCTATATCCGACTAAACCCATTTTGGCACACAGTTCTCACTTCTTCTCACGTCCTTCTTGTATTTCATTATACACCCATACCTTGCCGCAACGCTTGACATAGGGCGGTTACAAGACAGAATGGCGCAAAGATGATGTCGTTCTAAACTAAACACCCCCACTTGAGTTTGACTACCCAAAGTGGGGGTGCTTTCTATTCCCGGCGTGACTCCCGTTTCGGCTTGACCCGTTCCGGCACTTGGTCGGGCCGTACGTCCATGTATTCCGCCTGAAAACTCCCTTCGTAGGTAAACATCTCCCCGATCAGCGGATGGCTGACCCGCACCTCCACCTTAAAACACCCTTCCTCTTCGCTATACCATTCACAGACGTCAGCATGTCCGGTACAGACTGCGGGCAAAGGCATGGAAGCTCCCCACCCCACCAACCGCTGGGCCCCGGAACGGAGCCGCAAGCCACCATTCGGTTCAACCGACAACAAGATATCCGCGGCGATATCCTGGTGCAAACCCAGATAATCCACTACAGATTGACGCGCTTCACTGTAGATCATCGTCGCATCAAAATGAACCTTGCGATCGGCAAATTGAAAGGTGCGGGCAAATGTTAGCGTCTCCCGCCCAAATGAATCGGTATAGGCGTAGTTTTCAATCATAAACGGAATCCGCTCCCCCGCTCTGGGCACCAACAGATGACGCCGGCTGGCAACGGCGAGAAACGGGCGAAGCCAAGACCCTTTCAGCCAAATCCGCTTCATCACCCCACGGCCCACCACCGCCAGTTGATCCCGGCTGGAGATCCCAAAGCGCCGTTGCATCTGGGGATGAAGCTTGGCAAAGTCCGCTCCCAATGCTTGTTGGAATAAAGATGGCATGCGATTACGATTCCTTTATGTCCATTTTAGTCATCTTGCGCTTACAGCGTCCGGCAAACGCCACTTCGGGATGAAGCGTGAGACATAGGACCGACAGCCCAATCATCGCCAGATTCAAGGTAAGTGGATCAAACGGTTGGATCAGCACTTCCGGTTGCGTCAGGATAGCGGTCAAACCAAGCCCGATCAGAAAAGCGATACTACACCATTGCAACAAACGAATACGCGGCATCCACAACAGGGTCAGGCCCAAGGCGATCTCTCCCATCCCCGCCAACGCCAGCCACACCCGCTCGCCTCCGGCGAACACCCCCAACTCTTGCAATAAAGCTAACTCCCCACTTTCTGGAAACAGCAGTTTCGGCACCAAACCATGATAAATCCAGATCATTGCCAGAATCCAGACACCGGCGAGATAAGCGGCGCTCTTCTTGAGCGTGCGTCGCGGATGAATCCCCCGCTCCAGCCAGATGCGCAGACAGTCAAAGCTCCACGCCGTCGCCCAACCCATCAGCGGCCGGAAAACAAATCGGTCAAACAGTTGACCCAACCAGCCAAAGCGCGGTTCATAATCGTACCATGTGAGAAAAGTGACGCTCCGGTCGCGCGGAATATATCGCCAATAGCCGGAGCCTTCCCTGATCAGGGACAACGCCTGATCCGACGAGAAGTGCAGCGAGGATACCCGCTCGCCGCCCGGCAGGCTCCGCTGGACCATTGACTTTCCTTCCCCGGCGATCTTCAGTCCGAAACCGATCTGCGTCGTATATAAGAAGCGTTGCGGCTCTTCCTCATTCTCCCGCGGCAAGTACGCAATATCCGTAAAGCGCAAATCCCACTCCTTATGCAACTGCGGGTCCTGTGTCGCCTCCCACAACGCCTCCATCGAACAATCCAGTTGCGTTTCCACGTAAATGGGTTTGTTTTTCAAAGGCTTTCTCTCCCATTGTGAATAATTTCACGTTTTTCATTATTATAACGGTTCTTTCATTGCAATGACCACCGTTCTTTCACCAGAAGGAAATCAGGCTACCTGCATTGAATGAATATAGATAGAACGTACGTTCCAACCATCTGACGAAGGAGGCTAGACACCAACCATGAAAACCACTCTGATGCATGTCCGGGCCAACGTCTCCAACCTGCAACTCTCCCTTACCTGGTACGAAGAGGTGCTGGGCTTCCGCGTCACCGACCTTTGGCCACCGGAGCGGCCCAATTACGCCCACTTCGAGTTGGGCAAAGGGGCCATCTTTGCCATCATGGAAGACGAGAACGTCCCTTCCCATGGACGGTTCAATTTCTATGTTTCGCATGTGGATGAGCTATGGAACCAGCTCAAAGACCGCGTCGAAGTGGTGGAACCATTGTTTGACACCGCCTATGGCTCCCGCAAGTTCACCATCCGCGACCCCGATGGCAATGAACTCGGCTTTGTGCAGGAATGAGAACCGATCTTGACCACTCCCCATGCCTAATGGCAGGGGATTCTTGGGTAATCCCGCGACGCTCCCTCCCATCTCCATAGCTGAAGCTAGAGGTTTTCTTGCTCCAAAAATATAAAAAATAAAAGCCCCGGGTTTGCTTCCCAAGGCGGCGTTTGTTTTTGGATTCTCACTTTTGTTCAAAATCGCCCGATATTTTCTCCACCATTTCCTTCAACATCTTCAACTCATTATCCAACAGGTTCTGTTTATATACCCATGAGCGCATGATATCCGACATTTGACTAAAGCGCTGCTCCATCTCCCGTTTCATCTGATTCAGGGATTCGGTTTGTTCCTCCACCAAGCGATGAACCGTTTGCAGATTGGCATGGACTTCTTTCAAACCGTTTTCGGCGTATTGGCCCAACTCCAATTTGGTGTGATGCAGCCGATCTTCAAGCCCTTTGAATAACGACTCCAGTGCGACATAGCCCGCATCCGTCCTTAATTGGGCAGTGACCGCGACTTCTTCTGTGCCTCGGCCCAAGACATCAATCACCGTCAACAAATCATCTTGCTTGGCGGCGATTCCTTCCAAACGGAGTAGATCATCTTGTCTGGCCATGACCAGCTCCAATTTCCTTAGATCTTCTTTCATGGCGGATCTCTTATTTAATCCAGCCACTTCCCCTTTCACTTCAACCATTTCTGTCTTTAATCCGGCCACTTCCATTTCAAGGGTATCCAGCTTATCATTCATCGTTGAGAGCATTTGCTCAATTCTGTCTAATTGGGACATCCGTTTTTCCTCCTCATGACTCAAACACTCAATGTACCTTGCATATGATTGCTAAAAACGTTCTATCCCTCTATCAATGACCATATATTAACATCAGAACATATGTTTGTAAATGATTCATTCAAAAAAAGTCGAACTGATGCGTGGATGCTCCCTTGTCCGAGCACTTTTATTAACCGTTTTCCAACCAATCCATCAAGTCAACGCCACCCGCTCAAAGTGTTCCACTGTCGGAAACGGGTCATAGAAATGATGCAGCAGCGCCTTCCACTCCTGATACTCCGGCGACTGGCGGAATCCAACGGTATGATCTTCCAGCGTCTCCCACTGCACCATCAGCAGATACTTCCCCTTCTCTTCCATGCAACGTTGCAGTTCGTGATGGATGTAGCCTTTCATCGAGGCGATGATGGGCGATGCTTGCCGGAACGCCGCTTCGTAGTCCGCCTCCATGCCTTCCTTCACCTGCAACATGACCGCTTCCAATACCATCATTATCCCTCCATCATGCGTTCTATTTGTCCTTATCCAACGCAAAAACTTCATCCAATCGCAAATCCTCCCGAATGCAGAAGAGCACTCTTGCTTCCAACTTTTCAAATTCACCCATCTCCTCGCCTGACAGGGCGCCATCTTGTTGCCGCCGCACAAATGCTTGCAACCACTCTCGCATTTCTTGCACCGGTGCCATCACCTCTTCCGGAACCACCCATCGCTTCCGGAAATAGAGCCGCTCCAATTGATGGAGAACCGTTTCAAACTGACCGATCCGCTCACGATTGGAAAACGTCGCGCCCTGATCGTTCAACCCGATCCGGATCTCATCGACCAGCTCCATCAACTCCTTATACGCTGACATTCGATATTCATAAACCTGCTCCGTTTTGCCTTGTTGCCGCTGGGTTTCGGTGATGATCTTGGCGTTGAACACCAACCCGATCGCAAACGTGATGGCGGTGACGATGGCCGTGATCGCCGCTCCGATCACTTCCCCATCGGAGGTGAACAAGAGAAACGAGCAGACCGCCAGAAAGATGATGGAAAGCTTGGCGATGGTTGATTGCCACTGCGGAAACCGTTTGGCCAACGCCTCCACATGAATCACCGCATACCCCATGATCAGCAAGACAATGCAGAGATAAACCCATTGGTTCCAATCTTTTTCCGCCAGCTCCGGTTCCAACCAAAAAGGGAGCAAGACACCCAACCCAGCGATCGCAAACATAACATACCCAATCAGCTTCAACAGCTTGAAAAACATAAAATGCCCCTTTCATTCAATTGAAACCGACACTTCCTTATGTATCGCGCCTCTTGAATAAAACCTAGAGTAGAATGCTTCATTCCATCATACCACATTTGTCGAAATATAATGAAATGACCTTTGATATCAATATGAGAGGGGCTCTTTTCAACAATAAACACTATTCTTCCCTACGGCGAACACCCCGTCCAAATCCTCACGCTTGAACGGGGTGTTCATCTCTTCCTTGCGATTCCGTTACTCCGTAAACGCGTTTAGCATCCAGAGGTGTTTTTCCAGGCTGGTGCGGATGTGGGTCAACATGTCGGCGGTCGACTCGTCATCCGCTTGCTCGGCGGTGTCGATGCCTTGTTTCAATTCATTTACCAGCGTTTTGAAATCAGCGATCAGGTTATTCACCATGTGCTGGGTGGTTTCGCTGCCCGAGGCTTCTTGGATGGAAGCGAGGCTCAGATATTCTTTCATCGTGGCAGCGGGTTTGCCGCCGATGGCGAGCAGGCGCTCGGCCAACTCATCGATGTAGCCGGACGCTTCCGTATAGAACTCCTCGAACTTCTCATGCAGTTCAAAGAAGTTTTCGCCTTTGACAAACCAATGGTAGTTGTGCAGTTTGACATAGAGCACACTCCAATTGGCCACTTGCTTGTTCAGCACGTCATAAACCGCTTGCGTTGTCATTCTATCCCTCTTTCATTGTGACTAAGTTCTATCTATAGTATTACCCATTCCATTATATTTCTTGAAAAAAACATCAGATTAACGCAAACTGAAGATACGGCCCCCCTGCAAGAGGAAAAACCACATGAAAAAGCCGACCATGATTGGGTTCGGCTTTGATTCCATTCTCTATTCTTCTGCCGCCAATAATAGCCTGTCGACTTCGGCAACGGCAACCACTTTTTCGCGTCATGCCTGATCTTTCGCTTGTCCTTGCCCATCAGCTTGCTCCCTCATCGCTCCCACCTTGGCCAACACGCTGGCGGCATACCAAGAGATCACCATGGCACATCCGCTCGTCCCGAAAAAGGGGAGCAACCCCGGGAACATCAGCAGAAGATACAGCACCGCCCCGCAGCTCACAACCATCAGAATGGTAGAAAACGGGTGGGACATCCCGATCAACAACGTAGCTCGAAAGTAATGGAAGAAAGGCATCTCAAAATGAACATAGACAGGATACAGATACAATGACGTAAGCGCATACAACAATCCCATCACCAAAGTGACGACGGTAAACACTTCCGACAGTGGACTATCCAAGGTTAAAAACCAACGCAGGTCAAACCATAAGAGAATTCCCACAGCAGACAAGATATAACCCAAGGCATTACCCTTGACAAATTCTTGTTTATAGTAACCCCAGTAGGTGCGGAAAACGGGCACATCCTCTCCCTGCAACCATTTGCGCATCACGGCGAACATCGCTACGGTAGCCGGCCACATCCCCGCCGCCACGAAGCCGCATAAGGTAAATAAGATCCACAGCAGATTAATATAAGCCAAATTCATGATCCATTCACAAACACGATACAATCTTCCAGCCAGTCCGTTTAGTTCCATCGCATTTGTCCCCTCTGGCCTACGCGATCATCCATTCCCCTTCGACATAGCGCGTGAGCCTTTTTCGAATCTGCTCCACCGATGAGATAACGGTTCACATGGTTGGACACCTTAGGCGTTCCCCGTTCCCTGTCAAAGGGGGGTTCGTTGATGGAAATAATGAAGGCATGCCCATTGCCCATAAATATAACTGAATCGAATGAAATCTATCGAAAAAACGTCCAATCCAAAATACACTTCTCCTTTATTCAACTAATTCCTATTTATTTAAATATTTTATCATTATCTTCCGTGCTTGAGAAGAAAATCGCCCCTCTCCCATTCTTGTTCTCTTGTCTTCGCACGTGCAAAAAACCCCTTTCATTCTCGACTGAAAATGAAAGGAGTTTGCAAGCAAGGGACTATCAGGTAACTTCCTTGCCCCAGGCAATGGAAAGGGAACCTATGGCAGTTGGTCGAGAAACACGCGATGATTTTTGGAGAACTCAAAGTTATTGAACCTGTCCCAGTTGATCGACCACGTCATCAGTCCTTTAAAGCCGGGATAACCCGAGGCATTGCGCAACTTGTAAGCGCCACCGTAGGATTGGCCTTTCACCAGATAATTGACCGCTTTCTGCACTTCTTGCGTGGAAGTGTAGCCATTTCCCGCATTGACGCTGGCTGGCAGGCCAATCAGCACCTGCTCGGGCTTAAGCGGCGGGAAGAAGTTGTTGGCATTGCCTGCGACAGGGAATCCTTGCAGCACCATCTCCGCCATCGCCACGTGGAAATCGGCGTTGCCCATGTTGTAATACTGGTTATCCAAAGCAATGACCGGACCGGAGTTGTAGTGTTGCACTTGAAGCCAGTCAAGGATATCGCGTAGCTTGTGAATCACGGGCAGATACGCCCCGGCCCGGTTATCAACGCCGTTGCCGTTGCCGCCATAATGCGTGTATCCCACTTGCACGAAGAAGGTTTCGGGGGCCATGGTCAGAACGAAACTGTTTCCAAAACGGTTATGGATCGTGCGGATCGCCGAGATCAGGTTGGTGATGACCGGCGTGGTGGGATTGTTGATATTCGTATCGCCTTGATTGAGATAGAGGGAATGCCCTTCAAAGTCGATATCCATTCCGTCAAACCCATACTTTTCAATGATGGAGGTCATTGAGTTCACGAAGTTGTCCCGCGCTTGCGCAGTGGTGAGCTGCACTTGCCCATTGGCCCCCCCAATGGAGATGACCACTTTCTTCCCTTTGCTTTTCAGATAAGCCACATCCGCTTTAAAGTCAGCATCGGTATAGTTGTAAGGGGTAAAGCCGATCGTTCCCGTTGTCGCCCCTCCCACTGGTTCGGCAAAGGAAACGTTGATCACATCAAAGTCCGGGGACACATCCCGCAAGCGGATAAAACCGGAACCATTATCAAAGTTGTGCCAGTAGCCGACAATCAACTTGTTCCCGCCACCGCCACCCCCGCCGGAAGAGGGGTTGGTCGTCACCGTGATCGCATTGCTCGCCGCAGACACATTGCCAGCCGCATCTTTTGCCTTGACCGTAAACGTATAGGAAGTGTTTGCCGCCAATCCGGTCACGGTGTAAGCGGTTCCGGTTGTTGTGCCCGCCAAGGTGGATCCGCGATACACTTCGTACCCGATCACTCCCACATTATCCGCCGCCGCTGTCCAAGTTAAGCTGACACTGGTTTCTGTCTTGCCGGAATAAGTCAAGTTGCCGGGGGCCGTGGGCGCTTGGGTATCACCGCCGCCACCTCCATCCGAACCGATCACTTTCCATAACGCTGGAACATTTGGCGGTTCCCAACCGGCAATGGAGGTATGGGATTGCAAACATTCATAAAGTTTGCCGCCATACGTGACCTGATCTCCCGTTTTATACGCCACATTCGGCGCCCACGCACTTGCCGCCCACCCTTGAAAAGGGAGAATGCTTACCACCAGCGCCAACAGCAACGCCACCGCCCATTTTTTCATCAGCCGATTTCTGTTGTCTCTGTTCATGCTGTCACCATCCTCGATTCAAAGTGGATGAGAGCCCCCTCGTGTTGTATCCGTTTTCAATTATCTGTATATAATAAAGTTTTCTATCTATTCTACAGTTTATCGTATATTGGTAGAGTCGTCTATACCAATATAGGGTCAAAAAAAGACAGTGAGTCGCAACGGAACGGGTAACCTGAATAACCATTGCTGGCAATAAAAAAAACAGTGATTTAAGCTCATCACTGTTGCTCTTTATGAAAATGTGTCCATTTGTGAAGTTGCCCCATTTCCACTTCCTTAGACAAAGAACGCCCCCCACCTCAGCAGAGTGGAACAGGAACGGCTCTTCATGCATCACGTTTTTTGACGTTTCCGGATCACCATCCACTCCACGATGACCAGATTACACACAATGCCGCACCAGAGCCCGGATTCCAAGACTTTAGTAAAAACATAATCATAAGGGTTGTTGCCAAAGGAACCGCCGTGAAACAAAACAAAGAACAGGATGCTGAACGGTGATAACACGCGTGCACTTGCCGCGACCAAAGTCAGGGCATAGTTGCGAATCATCCAGATCCGGTGACGAGCCGCCCTTGCCGGATGGTGCTGTAAGCTTTCCGGCCACTGATTAGCCACAATATGTCCAACACCGCAAAACCCATTTGCCGGATAAAGCTTTCTGTATAGATCACAACGCCAAAACCCGTTATCCCACCAACAAGGATCGATCCGAGATAGATACGCCCCAACACTCGATGAAGTTGCGATGCTTTGCACGAAGGGTATTCGAAAACTGAAATGGTCCAATCACAAGCGAAATAGCGGCCGAAAAGATATGCACCAAAAGCAACGGAAAATGCAGGCCGGAAGATGGGTCTATTTTTACTCTGCTTTTTGTCGGATCGAAAAGCAGATAAGGTGCGACAAGAAATACAGTCAGGCTGATGATAGCCAATGTCAAGAGAATCCAAACGGTCTTGCCTTTCCATTCAAACATTGTTTTCCCTCCTGTTTTTGGGCACAAAAGCAACATCAGAAGGGCAGCGCCAGCATCGCTGACACTGCCCAACGCTCTGTCCTATTGTGGTCAGAACACATTCCACGCTTATTTCTTCAAAATTTCCTTCATTTTCAGGTACTCGTCTTCACCAATCTCATGATTGATGAAACGCCGTTTCAGAATCTCCTCCGCTGTGAGCTGACTGTCTAAGCGGCCATAATGGCAGCCGCGTCCACAACGGCGGAAGCAAATGATGCGAAAAATCACAAACACTGCCATCAGCATGAAGAAGAATCCAAGTGGAAAAAAGAATGGGATCTGATGGACATACGGGTTTCCTGTTAAGAACATATCTGATCACCTCCTTGCCCAAACTAAGCGGATGAACATTGGCTTTGCCGTCTCGCCCATTCATTACCGCCCAAGCAGCGTTCCTGCTCAGCTTGAGCCTGTTCGTCCATGAATAAGATACCTATTTGAACTCACAAATTGCTGGGGCAAAAAGTCACAAACCAATCACAAACCGATCACGTTCCTGACGCATCAACGAACGGTGTTGATGACTGTGTTAAGATGAAGTTGGTATTAATTGTTCATGCGGAGGTTGCCATGAGTCGCACAAGAAATATATTGGTCGTGGATGATGATAAAGCGATTGTGGAATTGATGCGGGATTTTCTTGAAGATGAGGGATTTCGGGTGAAGGAAGCTTTTAATGCCAATGAAGCCTTAGAGATTTTGCGCCGCTCACCTGTGGATTGTGTCATCCTTGACGTCATGATGCCCGGCCAAAATGGGTTTGAGCTATGCCGGGAAATCCGCCGCACAAACGATGTTCCCATTCTGTTTTTAAGCGCCCGCGGCGAAGACGTGGACAAAATACGCGGATTGGGGATTGGTGGGGATGATTACATTGTTAAATCCGCCACACCCGTGGAAGTGGTGGCGAGAGTAAAAGCGGTGCTCCGTCGCTATGACAAACCGAATGCCCGGCAAAACGCCTCGTTTCAGTTTGGGCATGTCACCCTTGATGTGAAAGCGCACGAAGTGAGAGTGCGTGACAAACCTGTTCCTTTTACGCCAAAGGAATTTGAAATCCTCCTTTTATTCGCGGAGCATCCCCGTCAAGTGTTTACCTATGATCAACTGCTTGAACGTTTCTGGGGCGGTGTCGGAGACAAACACACGGTCGTCGTCCACATGAGCAGGATTCGTGAAAAAATCGAAATGGACCCCAACCATCCCAAACTCATCGTTAATGTTTGGGGCGTAGGTTACCGTTTCGAAGGAGCGCAATAAATGAAAACCTTTAACATTCGCCAATTCATATTCGTCGGTTTATTATCGATGATCATTTTGCCGCGGCTGTTTTACGTCATTACAAGCTTTGTCCTTCAACCCATGCTTGATCATCGATCCCAAACGCAGGAAGCTATGGCAGACAAATTCGTACAAGAAATAACGAACAACACCGACAAGTGGCATGACTTGCATTGGCAAAACACATTACGAAACAAGTTTCAATCGTCTGCTATCGCAGCTTCAGTGGCAGAACCATCCGGAAAAAAGCTCTTTCAGATCGGTCATTTCCAGCCCAAACAACCTAACAGCCGACAAGTGACGGTAGTGGAAAACGGAAAAGTTCTGGGCGTCATCACGCTGTTTATCTTCAACCAAAATCAATTCTTTGGCATGTTTTCCTCCATGCTTGCAATTGCTCTTGCCTTTCTCCTCATTGGCTGGCAAATGGGCCAATATGTGCTGAAGCCTCTGGCGGCGATGAGTCTGGCAGCCAGGCGAATCGCCAAAGGCGATTTGGATTTTGAATTGCCAACGTCCCGCGTAACAGAAGTGGCCGATGTGCGCGCCGCTTTTCAGGCAATGGGTGATGGCCTCAGGGAGTCGCTTGCACGCCAAGCCAAATTAGAAGAAGAGCGGCGCTTCTTTATCACTTCCATCGCGCACGACCTGCGCACACCGTTATTCGCATTGCGCGGCTATTTGTTGAGACTGGAACAGGGACTTGTTGACTCGCCGGAGAAAATGGCGCGCTATGTAAGTGTGTGCAGACAAAAATCGGAGCAACTTGAACGGCTTATATCCGACCTTTTCGCCTATTCGAAGACAGAATATATGGAACAAACGGCTGCCACCTATCGTGAATCGGTGGAATTTGGACCATGGATCAAAAAGATCGTTGATCATTTTCGGTTGCTTGCACAGGCGCAGGACGTGGAAATCATTTTTCAAGAGCCGGAGAAACCCTGCTTGATTCAAGGCGATCCCCATTTGCTGGAGCGCGCTGTGGAAAATCTGTTGGAAAATGCTTTGCGCCATACTCCACCAAAGGGGAAAATAACGGTGAAATGGTGCATTGAAGGGCAAAGAGCCGTCTTCACCATCACCGATACGGGACCGGGAATTCCCACACAAGATCTTCCCCATGTATTTGAACCCTTCTACAGAGCGGAAAAATCAAGAAATCCGGAAACAGGGGGAACCGGACTTGGCCTTACTATCGCCAAACGGATTCTCAACACCCACGGTGGCGATCTGGCAGCCACCAATCATGTTCTCCAAGGAGCAGAATTTATCGGTTGGCTTCCCATCAGCGATTCGGCGCAAGAGGGATAACGATCATGCCCGCGATCATGTTGGCCTGATTTTTTCGAAAAAGGCGCATTCACCATCCGCTCCTTCGACACCAACATCCTTTCTTACGCCAACAACAGGGGTTCAGCAAAAAATGGATTGCTCCATGCCGGAATGTTCGGTATCGTATATACAACAGCAGCTATCATTTTCATGGAGGTCATGAATGTTTACGCATTTGAACGAACAAAACCGGGCCAAGATGGTCGATGTCACCCACAAGGAAGTAACGGAGCGGGTTGCCGTCGCCAAAAGCCAAATCAAGATGAAACCAAGTACGTTAACAGCGATAGAACAAGGGAATATGGCCAAGGGGGATGTCTTGGCCGTCGCGCAAGTCGCGGGAGTGATGGCCGCAAAGAAAACGGCGGAGCTGATCCCGATGTGCCATCCCATCTTCACGACAGGAGCCAATCTCCATTTTGAGAAAATCGCGGAAGATACGTTGGAGATCAGCGCAACGGTCAAAACGCGCGGCGTCACCGGAGTCGAGATGGAAGCACTCACCGCTGTCAGCCTTGCTGCGCTTACCGTCTACGACATGTGCAAAGCCGCTGATCCCGCCATGGTGATCGGTCCGACCCGCCTGGTTGAGAAACGCGGTGGAAAGCAAGGCCATCTTCGTTTTGATGAGCAGAAAGGATGATTCATCCATGACATGGAAAGTGGGCATCATCACGGTCAGTGACCGTTGTTCCAGGGGGGAGCAGGAGGATGTCAGCGGGCGCCGGTTGCGTGAGCTCTGCCGGAATTGGGAAGTGATCGCGTATGAAATCATCCCGGATGAACAACCGCTGATTGAAGACACCCTGATCCGCTTCGCCGATGAATTGGGTTGTCAGCTGATCCTTACCACTGGTGGCACTGGGTTCGCCCCGCGCGATGTCACACCGGAAGCGACCAAAGCCGTCATACATAAAGAAGTGCCCGGTTTAGGGGAAACGATGCGCCGCGAAACGGTCAAATACACCAATCTGGCAATCGTGTCGCGGGCGACTGCGGGGATTCGCAACCAATCGTTAATCATCAATTTTCCCGGCAATCCCAAAGGCGTTCAGCAGTGTTTTGAAGCGATTTCCGACGTGATCCCACACGGACTTCGCATTTTGACCGATTCGCCACTGCACTGAAGCTAACCCTTGAGAGAAGAAGATTTTTGCCTGTACAAATCACCGCATCAATCATTTAAGCCAAGGGAGAGATCACTATGCGTTTTAACAGGGAAGTCGTGAAAGTCGCCGATGCGCGGGAGCGCCTCTTCCCCCATATCCGCGTAAAACCGACGGAAAAGCTGAAGTTGGAACAATGCGTCGGACGCTACTTGGCCCAAGAGATTGTCTCCACATCCCCTCTGCCCCACTTTCACCGCTCCAGCATGGATGGTTATGCGATCCGGGCAGCGGACACCCGTGGTGCCACTCGGGAGCGGCCCGTGCTGCTTGAAGTTCTGGAGACCATCCCGGCAGGCAGCGTTCCCCAACACCCGATCACCAGAGGCACCGCCTCCCGGATCATGACGGGTGCGGCTGTTCCTGAAGGCGCCGATGCCGTAGTCATGATCGAGTGGACGGAAACGATCGAAAAAGACGAGAAAACCTATATATACATCCCACGCGAACTGGAGCCCGGCACCCATATCGCGCCAACAGGATCTGAGTTGGAGCAAGGCACGCTCCTCCTGGGAAAAGGACAACGCATCGGCCCAGGGGAAATGGCCTTGCTCGCCACTTTCGGCTACGCGGAAGTGGAAGTCTATGAGCGGCCCACCGTCGCCATCTTCGCCACAGGCTCGGAATTGCTCAACGTCAGCTCTCCCCTTCTTCCCGGCAAGATCCGCAACAGCAATAGTTACACCCTGCTGAGCCTGCTGCTGGATGCCGGAGCCATCCCCTTGATGCAAGAAACGCTTCCCGATGAGGTGGAACAAGCCCAGGCCAAGATTTTGGATGCGCTCGACCGAGCCGATCTCGTCATTACCACGGGAGGGGTCTCCGTCGGTGATTTTGATATTTTGGTGGATATTTTTGAACGTTGGGATGGGCGGATGCTATTCAATAAAGTGGCGATGCGCCCCGGCAGTCCGACCACGGTCGGTGTGCGCGAAGACAAATTCCTCTTTTCCCTCTCTGGGAACCCGGGCGCTTGCTTTGTGGGGTTTGAACTCTTTGTGCGTCCGGTGATCGCAGGCATGATGGGCAAACCGGACCGATCCTTGCCGACGTTCACCGCCGTGATGGACGAAGATTTCACCAAGCCCAGCCCCTTTGAACGGTATGTGCGCGGCCGGTATGAAATAGTGGATGGGCAGATGTTCGTGCGACTGGCCGGAACGGAAAAATCCAGCATCACGCTGACCATTAAAGACGCCAATTGCCTGATTGTCGTTCCGCCGGGGGGGCGCGGCGTGGGCAAAGGGGACAAAGTGCAAGCGATCATGCTGAAAAAATGGGAGTGACGAGGGTAAGCCCCCCCATCCTGCAAGTGGTGGGTTACAAAAACAGCGGCAAAACCACCTTGCTTTGCCAACTGATCCATTACGCCGCCAAACGGGGCATCCGCGTGGGAACAGTGAAACATGATGGGCATGATTATGAAATCGACCACCGCGGAACAGACACATGGCGCCATCGCACGGCAGGGGCCGAAGTTGTGGCGATTACCTCCCGCACGCAAACCACTCTGATGAAAAGGGAACCGATGTCACTTCCCCGCATCATCAGCCACATGACGGAAATGGATCTCATTCTGGTGGAAGGTTTCAAACAAGCGCCCTTTCCCAAAGTGGTGTGTCTGCGGCGGGAACAAGACGCCTCCCTGCTCGATTCCCTCTCCCATGTCATCGCGATAGTCACGTGGTTCCCGTTCACCCATCCCACCATTCCAACCCGGTCCATCCACGACGATCCGGCCGAACTTGCCAGAACCCTGTATCTCATGATAGGAGTTGAAGCTTAAGTGAAGAAGATTGCCGTGACCCCTGACCCGATTGATGTGAATGCGCTCATTGATTGGGCCAAAGACCGCAATTGCGGAGCCATCTGTACCTTTATGGGGACGGTGCGCGAACTGACCGGAGACCAAAAAACACTCTATTTGGAATACGAAGCTTACCATGGAATGGCGGAGAAGATGATGGATCGCATCGCGGATGACGTCATCGCCAACATGGGGTGCGCCCATGTCGCCATCGTCCATCGCGTCGGGCGCTTGGAAATCCTCGATACGGCCGTGGCCATCGTCGTTGCCGCACCCCATCGGGACGCTTCTTTCAAAGGCTGCCGCCATGCCATTGAAAAGATCAAAGAGCTTGTCCCCATCTGGAAAAAAGAATACGGCGAAGATGGATCGTATTGGGTTGAAGGAATTCCAAGCCAAAAAGGATGATACACATGAACAAAATCACTATCCGATGCTTTGCCGGACTCGGTGAACAGTTGGGAGCGTCGGTCGAACTGACTGCGGAACATCCCCTCACTGTCGCCGAGTTGCGCCAACAACTGAGTGAACGATATCCAGACAGTCGAGACATGATTGCGCGTGCCATGGTCGCCGTCAATCAGGAATACGCCACCGAGGCGACACGCCTTACCAGCGAGGACGAGATCGCTTTGATCCCACTCGTCAGCGGTGGCTGAAACCCATCCTAAAGGGGTTTTGCTTATGAAACCAATCAGTGATGCCATGGGGCGTCCCTTGCGCGACTTGCGCCTGTCGGTCACCGATCGTTGCAATTTCCGTTGCCGTTATTGCATGCCGGAAGAAAAATACGGTGCCGACTATCCCTTTTTACCCCGGGATCAACTCCTCACGTTTGAAGAACTGACCCGCCTCACCCGCCTGTTCGCCTCGTTGGGTGTGGAAAAAGTGCGCATCACGGGGGGAGAACCGCTCCTTCGCAAAAACTTGCCCGATTTGATCCGCATGCTCGCGGAGATTGAAGGGATCAGCGATCTAGCGTTGACCACCAACGGAGTGTTGCTCAAAACGCATGCCACCGCCTTGCATCAAGCCGGGTTAAAACGAATCAACGTCAGTCTGGACACGTTGAACGAGGAGACATTTCACAGGCTGAATTCCCGCCATCACCGTGTCAGCCAAGTATTGGAAGGTATTGAAGCGGCGGCGGCGGCGGGCTTGCAGGTGAAAGTGAACGTCGTTGTCATCAAAGGCACCAACGACCACGAAATCGCCCAGATTGCCCGCCACTTCCGGGATACGCCCCATACGGTGCGCTTTATCGAGTTTATGGATGTGGGCAACAGCAATGACTGGGCCCTATCCCAAGTCGTTCCGAAGCAAGAGATCGTGAAGCGCATCGCGGCCGAACTTCCTGTCGAGGAAGTGCCTCCCCGCTATTTTGGCGAAGTGGCCACGCGTTATCGCTATCAAGGCACAGACAGGGAATTTGGCGTCATCTCTTCCATTACTGAGCCCTTTTGTTCTTCCTGCACACGAGTTCGCCTCTCGTCCGAAGGCAAATTATACACCTGCCTGTTTGCCTCAACCGGGTACGATGTGCGGAAGTTGTTAAGAAGCGATGCCGGTGATGAGGAGATCATGGCCTATCTTATCCGCCTGTGGCAACAGCGTCGCGACCGCTACTCGGATGAACGCCTCACCACCGGGCAAACCGATCGGCAAAAAATCGAGATGTCCTATATTGGCGGATAAGGCAAAAAGGAATACACTAAATATGCACATCACCGCAGTGGAGGCTTAGGTTGATGAATGAAATAATCATTAAAGAAGTGATCGACATTTCGCCCCATATCCATACTCTCTCTGATCTGTTGGTGAAAGTGGTGAATGATGGCGCATCGATCGGGTTCCTTCCCCCATTGGAACAAGGGGATGCGAGAGATTATTGGCTGGATGCGCTGAAACCCGAAGTGATTTTATTGGTCGCGACCTTGGACCATGAAACGGTCGGGAGTGTCCAATTGCATTTATGTCCCCGACCCAATGGAAAACACCGGGCGGAAATAGCCAAGCTAATGGTTCATCCCCGGTTCAGGCGCAAGGGTATTGGACGCATGCTGATGGAACATGCCGAAAGGAAAGCAAAACACGAGAAACGTAGCTTATTGGTGCTTGACACGCGTGAAGGGGACCCTTCCAATCACCTTTATCGTTCATTGGGATACATCGAAGCAGGGCGAATCCCCCAATACGCGGAGTCTGCCGGAGGAATCCTGGACAATACGATCTTTTATTACAAACAATTATAAAAATGGCCGGGCATGTGCTTACCCGGCTTTGAAGTTGGCAAGGCTCCCGCGGTGTGTCCACCTGCACACTACGGGAGCCTTGTTTAAATTATTCCATTCATTTTTCGCAACCGTCCGAATTTGCGGTCGTTCCTATTAGCCGAACAACGCTTTCAATTCAGTTATCTTCGCTGGATCAATCGGCTCTAATGATTTTCCGTTGACCCGCACACCCGAACCGAAATGGACCTCTAGGACACCGGTCTGTTCTACAAACGCCGGCAACGACTCGACAGTCAAACCGCTTCCGGCCAATATCGTCAGATGGGTTCCCCGGGTCATCCGCACCAGCTTGGCCAACTGCGGAACGGCATCGAGTGCGCTTTTCTTCCCTCCCGAAGTCAAAACCCGCGTCACTTGCGGATAGCAAAGCAATGTCTCCAGCGCCGCTTCCTGATCCTTCACTTCATCAAAGGCACGATGAAAGGTTACGTCCAACCCTTCCGCCGCTTCAAGCAATGACTGAAGCGCCGCTTCATCAATCGTCTTCTCTTCCGTCAGCGCACCCAAGACCACACCCGGCGCGCCCAAGCGCTTGACAGCATGAATATCCTTAATCATGGTGTCCAAATCGTCCCGGTTATAGCAAAATGAACGGCTATGTGGCCGAATCATGACATAGGCCGGAATCGAAACGCGCTCCACCACTTCCTCAATCAAACCATGGCTGGGAGTTAAGCCCCCTTCGGCCATTCCCGTCACTAACTCAATGCGATCGGCACCATGTTGGTCTGCTAGTTTGGCATCCGTCAAATCCGTTGCAATGACTTCTAGTCGCATTCGTAACCCTCACTCAGCATAAAAAATTTTACTCATTTCTTTGCCTTACAATAGCAAAAAGTGCCAAGGGTTACAAGATATCAGAAAAAGATGAAAGACTTCGTAAACTTGCGCGCATCCTGAGAAACACACCAGCCAGGTGCGCGGCGTCGGGAAATTTGCGAAAACCCATTTACAAACATATGTTCTCGTGTTACACTATGATTAGTTGCTGTTAGATTAGTAACACATTGGCTGAATGGAGAACATCACCCCCATTTGCCTCTTTTCGGCTATAAGTGAATATCCCTGAATGCGAGCACATGGGATATGAACAGTATTGCCCCCCTAATATTCTTTCTATTCATGGCAAACGCCCCCTCCGATGCTTTTCGCTTCGGAAGGGGCGTCTTTTTCATTCAGCTACCTTCGCCTGTTCAAATTCGCTTGTTTGCTTCGTTTTTTCCACTTTTCTTTTTCCGCCCGAGCCAACCGTCGGTTCTCTTTGCGTTCGAAGTAGGCCTGTTCCCTCCGCAGCTTCTGATAGTTTTCGAAACGGTCTTGCGCCAAGCTTCCCTCCATGAGCGCTTGTTCGATCGCGCATCCCGGTTCTCCCCGGTGAAGGCAGTCGGAGAAACGGCAGGCCTGCGCCAATTGTTCAATATCCTCAAACGTCTCCTGCAAGCCACGCTCCGCTTCCCAGAGTTGCAACTCGCGCATGCCTGGCGTATCGATCATAGAGACGCCTTGGGGCAAGAGAAACAATTCCCGATAGGTGGTCGTATGTTTTCCCTTGTCATCCCCTTCGCGAACCGCTTGCACCTCTTGTTGTTCCGTCCCCAAGAAATAATTGATCAACGTCGACTTGCCCACCCCGGAGGAGCCGAGCAACGCAATCGTTTGGCCAGGTTGCAGATACCCCTCCAGCTCATCCAGACCCTGACGGGTCCAACTGCTCACCGCATGGATCGGCACTCCCAGAGCCACCGCTTCCACTTGCGCCACCTTGTCGGCCACATCCCCGCACAAATCAGCCTTGCTCAACACAATCACCGGTTGCGCTCCGCTTTCCCAGGCCAGCGTGAGATACCGCTCGATGCGCCGCACATTGAAATCCTGATTTAGCGCATTGACGAGAAAAACCGTATTCACATTGGCGGCAACGATCTGCTCTTGCGACGTGTTGCCGGCCACTTTACGGGAAAACTTACTGAAACGGGGCAAGATCGCATGAATGGTGGCTCTTCCCTCCCCCGTTCTGGGCCGGATCACCACCCAATCACCAACCGCCGGATAATCTTCCCGCCCTGTCGCCTCATAACGCAGTTTCCCCGTCAATTCACCCAATAACTCCCCCTGTTCCGTCCAGAGGCGATACAATCGTTTATGCTCAAGGGTCACGCGTCCAACCGTAACCCCTGTCTCTTCATAATGGCGAAACGCTCCCGCCAAAGCGGGGGTCCAACCCCACGTCCACTTATCCAAATGCGAGTCCTCCTTATGGATCTGTTTGCCGGCAGATCACAGAGAACCCCCATCCCCCGTGCTAGACGCAAAAAGGATTCTCCATGTCCTGCCCTGTCACTTGCTCCCGCTTGTTCATGTCAATCATCACCATATGACATCTCTCCTTTTTGCCAAAGTTGATTTTATTATATTGCTAATGATTCGACATAAGCAATAGCGGGTATCCATATGGAAACACACAAAGAGGTGATTTCCATCAAAACAAAGTCGACTTTGATCTGTCTTGCCACTCTGGCATTGGAAGGCTTCATGACTTGGATCATTGCCTTCGCCATGGGCATCGCATTTGCCGAAATCACCTTCTTCCAGGACTTCTCTTTACCGTCTTGTTCTATTATTTCAACACTTTGGGCGGATTTACCACCACGCTGGTTAATCTGCATGTGCAATCAAGCACGGGCATCCGCGCCGAAAATGAAAAAACTTCATTACGGTCAAGCCCCGTTATGATCGGTTCCCTCATCTACCTCATCCTGTCCGCCGGGTTGACCGTCATGGTCTATTGGCACTATTTCACCTAGCAAAATCCCCCTTGCCTCATACGGGAGCAAGGGGGATTTTGCTTATTTCCGCACTCTTCCAAGCAATAAGTCCGCCAACGTCGTATTTTCTAACAATTCCGCCACGGTTTCCCTGATTAACATCCACAAAGGCCGCAGTAAACATATTTCTTCCAACGCACATGGCTCATAGGCGGTCACACTCACGCAACTCATCGGTGCCAGGGGGCCTTCCAACTTCCGGATCACCTCGCCGATCACAATCTCTTCGGGTGAACGATTGATCTTATATCCCCCGCGGCTTCCCCGTTTGCTGGTCACATAGCCCAAATGTTTAAGCTGCAATAAAATATGTTCCAAATAACTGATCGGCACCAGTGTTTTGTCCGAAATATCCGCGATGGTCATCACACCTTGCGGTTGTTGCCCCAAGATGATCAAAGCGCGCAGCGCGTATTCGCCCCGTGTTGATACTTTCATTCACTCGCCTCCGTTATGCCTGATGATGGGGGGTGTGATTTTTTGTGCTTGATCACCGCATACGCGATCGCCGCAAACCAACCGATATATAAGATAAAGTAAATGCCGGTATGCGCGGACTCAGGGATAAAGGAGAAACTGCCCAGCAACGTTTTCACATTGGTGACGATAATCAAGCCCCCCACGGCCACCCCCAGCAAGTGGGAAGGGATGATCCGCACCAACCACGCCGCAATCGGAGCCGCCACAATCCCTCCAGCCATCAACGCAATTACCCAAGGCCAACTGATATTTTCCCAACCCAAAGAAATGATGAAACCGATTGTGGCTGCCGTGGCCACCGCAAATTCACTGGTGTCGACCGAACCGATCACCTTGCGCGTTTCCAAGTCTTGTCTGCTTAATAGCACCGGTGTGGTTAACGGTCCCCAACCTCCACCGCCTGTCGAGTCGAGAAAGCCGGCAAGCAAGCCCAACCCGGCAAGAAAACCCGTTGGTTTCTTCCCACTGTCCTTGACGACCTTGATCGGTCCGAACAGAAACCGGATCAACACATAGATGCCCAACAGAAACAAGAAGGCGGATACATAAGGCTTCACCAGATCACCCGGCAGCTGACTCAAAAAGCATGCCCCCACAAAAGCGCCGATCGAGCCGGGGATCACCAAGCGGGACACGGTATACTTATCCACATTGCCAAAGCGCAGATGCGACACGCCAGACGCGGCCGTCGTCACCACTTCAGCCATGTGGACAGAGGCGGAAGCGACTGACGGGGCGATTCCAAACATCAGCAACAATGAAGAAGAAGTGACGCCATAGGCCATTCCCAGCGAACCATCAACCAATTGAGCGGCAAAGCCAATCAGTGCCAGCACGATCAATTTTTGCATTTTTTTCTCTCCCTCGATTTTGATAAAGTCGAGCTGAATAGTCGACTTTAAAAAACAGATATGCACCATCAATCCGGACATAAGAAGTATAAATCGAATGAATTTCTGCTAATTTAAATTTAAACAACCATCGGGAAAGTGTCAATTATTATTTTTATAATCCAACCCTATTTAGTCGGAATTATTTTATCCTCTATTCTATCTACTTTTGATTTTTCCGTCTACCCCTTATTTTTAGGGTTGTTTTTGTGCCATCCACAATCGGTTCATACAATTTTTAACAGAAAAATATTTTTCGGAAATTAGGCTCATCGCACTCTACCAACGGGTATATATATGAAGGCATGCCTGCACACGCAGATTTCATTATCCATCGAATGGGGGATTTTACCATGGCGAGACGCGTCGTTACCTTGACCAAAGGATTGGATACACAAATGGTACCCTACCGCTTGTACCAAAAAGCGAAGCGGTTTGGCGTCTGGAACCCGGAAGACATTGATCTCACCCAGGACATCCAAGATTGGCAACGTTTTTCTGACACGCAGAAAATGGAGTTTTTGAGCATTGCCGCCAACTTCCTGGCCGGAGAAGAAGCGGTGACGGTGGATTTGCTTCCGCTCATGACCGCGTTGGCGCGCGAGGGCCGTTTGGAAGAGGAAATGTTTCTGACTACCTTCTTATTTGAAGAAGCCAAACATACAGAATTTTTCCGCCTCCATCTCAACGCCCTCGGCGTAACGGAAGACCTCACCCGTTTTCTCTCCAATCGTGGCGCGCCCGAGCTTTTTCTGTATGACCGTGAAGAACACCATGGCCAAGAAAGCAATACCCTTTCGCGCATCATGAATCGGCTTTTGACGGACTCATCCCCTGAAGCCTTTGCCGATGCGGCCATCGTCTATAACATGCTGATTGAAGGCGTTGGCGCCGAAACGGGGTATTGGTTTTTCGAGCAAGCCCTTGAGAGACAGGGGTACATGCCCGGCTTGATGAAAGGCATCCGGTTGATCAAAAAAGATGAATCCCGCCATATCAGCTACGGTACATATCTCTTGCATCGCCTGATCCAAGAACATCCGCCTCTCTACGACTATATCATGAGCCGCATGGAAGAATTGAATCCCATCCAGGAACCGACTCCCCAAATGATCGCCAACTATCCCAATTCATTTGGGGTGACCTTGGAGGAACGCATCCATTTTTCCCAAAAACAATTCGTCATCCGCAAGCAAATCATCGCGCGGGCCAAAGAAAAGTCATTGGAAGAGATCTATCGCCAATTTGGCCTGGAACAACTCTAGCAAATGGAGACGGGCATCCTCGTGAAACGAGTCGAGGTACGCCGCCTGAAATCTTCCGCGCATTCTTTCCCCTTTCGCCGCTCGTGCCCCTTCGCCCGAGCGGCTTTTTGTGCACCTCCTGTAAAAAAATGTCCACATTATCGTCAAGTTCATTTCAATTGACCCGCCAATTTTTCTCTCGGATTAATTTATTATTAATATAAATAGATTTATAGGATTGGAGACTTACCATGCCTAAAAAGATATATGGTCTCTTTCTTGTCGCTCTCTTGATCAATGCAGTACTCAGCGGTTGCTCCAATCAAAATCAGAAGCTTGCATACCAAGCCGATCATCAGCAAATCATCAAAGCAACACCTATGCCCAAACGCATCAAATATGTTCCACCACCGGAAGAGACCGCTCTGCAAAGCAATGGACCCAAGTCTGAATCAAAGCATATGCATTTTCACGGACCGCGTGGACTCAAACTGGTCGCCCTTACATTTGACGACGGACCCGATAAGAAATATACCGGTCAAATCTTGGACATTTTAAAGAAAAACCGCATCCGTGCCACCTTCTTCGTGTTGGGCAAACAGGTCAAAGCCCATCCCGATATGCTCAAACGCATACATAACGAAGGGCATATCATCGGTAACCATTCTTGGGGGCATCCCTATCTCCCCCATCTGTCAAACCAGAAACTGGCCCAGGAAATGAACCAAACCAATTATGTGGTCAATCAATTGATCGGGAAAGACATGCGCTTGATGCGGCCCCCTTATGGAGCGGTCAAAGGCAAGATCAAAGCCTTGGAGCAAATGGGATTTGAGATGGTTCAGTGGGATATCGACACACTCGATTGGAAAAAGGGTCGCACGGCCGAGGATATCCTGCAAACGGTCAAAACCAACTTGGCTCCGGGCAGCATCATCTTGGAGCACAATGCGGGCGGACCACGGGATGCGACAGTCAAAGCACTGCCACCACTGATTGAATACTTGCGGCAGCAAGGGTATCAATTTGTCACGATTGACGAATTGTTGCGGATTCCCGCATATAAATGAGCAAAACAGCGGATTACTTGGGTTGTGCCCAGTGATCCGCTGTTTTTTCACGAAGCGAGAGAGGAAGAGGAAACGTCCCCCGATTTCACCTTGGTGGAGGATTGTTTCAATTGCGCCACGATAATAAAGCTGACGATGACCAGCAAAAACCACGAACTCAACTTCCCCAAGTCGACGATTTGCCAAGCTTCCCGTTGATAGGGGTATTGCCATGCCCCAAAATAGGTGGCGATATTCTCGGCCACCCAGATGAAGAAACCGATCAGAAAATAAGATAGCACTTGCGGCATGCGATAGGTCGTGCCACTGACCACGAATCGGACATGGGAGCGGAAGAACACCAAAACCAGCGCCCCCATTAAGCCCCAACGCAAATCAACGATATAGTGATGTGTAAAAAAATTGAGATAAATGAGTGTCGCCAACGAGATCGTCCATCCCAGCTTGGGCCAATGGATCAATTGCACCCGCAACCGCCGCCACGCCTGGCATAAATAACTGGCCACGCTGGCATACATGAATCCGCTGTACAGCGGCACACCCGCCACCTTGGACCAAGCCGGTTCGGGATATGACCATGATCCTGACTGGACTTTGAATAGCTCCAGCAGCAAACCAAGCAAATGGAAGAGCAGAATCACTTTCAGTTCGTCCTTGGTTTCCAGTCCAGTTACGAGCATGATCACCTGCATCGCGAGACATACCAGCAAGATAAAATCATATCGGTGAAAAAAGGTCCACGAGATTTGCTTTGACAACGCCAAGGTCAGGAAAATCACCGCCGGAAAGAGGCACGACATCGCTTGTTGGTAAGTAAAATGGCTTAACTGTTTTATCCCTGTCAATTTCTCCGCTCCTATTCTATTCATATCAAATCAATTATTTATTCGTAGAATAGAACCATTTTGTGTCTAGAAGCTATTTCAAAACCATCTTTTGGCTGGAGAAATGGCTATCGCGATCGCTCCAACACCGTTTTCCCATTCGCTTCACTTATCCATCGGCGCTCATCGAACAATCCAAAGGACCCGCCTCCCAGTTGACTGGGGAGACGGGTCCTTCCATTACGCCCGTGTTTGTCTTGTCGCTTCCTCAAATTCCGCTTCGATTTCCGCCGATGGTTTCGGCGTGAGCAAGCTCACGATGATGATGGCCAGCGTACATGCGATAAAGCCGGGGATAATTTCATACACTTCATCCAACGCTTTGATTTGCTCCCAGACGATCACGGTGACCGCTCCGGCGATCATGCCCGCGATTGCGCCCCATTTGTTCATGCGCTTCCAATACAAGCTGATCAAGACCACCGGCCCAAACGCGGCGCCAAAGCCGGCCCAGGCGTATCCGACCAGATTCAGGATCGTTTCGTTGGGATTCAACGCCAAATATAAAGCGATGAGGGAAACCCCCAACAGGGACAGCCGACCGACCAGCACGAGTTCTTTATCCGATGCCGAGCGGCGGAAAAAGGCCTTGTAGAAGTCTTCCGTCAACGCGCTTGCCGTCACCAGAAGCTGCGAAGAAATCGTGCTCATGATCGCCGCCAGAATCGCCGCCAACAAGAAACCGGTAATCAGCGGGTGGAACAGCACATCGGACAATTTGATAAAGACCGTTTCCGGATTATCCAATTTCATTCCTTGATTGTTAAAGTAAGCGATTCCAAACAAGCCTGTCAACATCGCCCCCACGACGGAAAAGACCATCCAACTCATGCCAATGCGGCGCGCGCTTTTCATTTCTTTCACGGTATTGATCGCCATGAACCGCACAATGATATGGGGTTGTCCAAAGTAACCTAAGCCCCATGCCAAGAGAGAGATGATGCCGATCACGCTTGTCCCTTTAAACGCATCGAGCAAAGTGGGATTGATGCTGTCAATTTGAGCCAAGGTTGAACCGAGCCCACCCGTTTCCATCAACGTGACCACTGGCACGAGAATCAGGGCGACCACCATGATCGTACCTTGGACAAAGTCTGTCCAACTGACCGCCAAAAAGCCCCCGAATAGGGTGTACAGAATGACCACGCCGACCGAAATGAGAACGCCCCACAGATAATTCATCCCAAACGCGCTTTTAAACAATTCCCCGCCGGACACCATGCCGGAAGAAGTGTAAAAGGTAAAGAAAATGAAAATGACAAGTGCAGACACCACACGCAAAATTCTTGATTGATCCTTAAAGCGGTTCTCAAAATAAACCGGAATCGTAATCGCGTTTTGCGCCACTTCGGTGTAAGTGCGCAAGCGCGGCGCCACATACAGCCAGTTGAGATAAGCCCCCATGGTCAAGCCGACCACAATCCAGCCGCTGCTCACCCCGGTTGCGTACATCGCGCCGGGCAAACCCATCAGCAACCAACCGCTCATATCGGAAGCGCCCGCGCTGAGCGCCGTTACGGCTGGCCCCAGATCGCGTCCCCCCAACATGTAATCAGAGAGATCGGCTGTGCGCCTGTAAGCGAAATAACCAATGATCAGCATGCCCACCATGTATATGCCGATCGAAATAATGACGCCATACTCCATACCTGCCACCTCTTTCATCTTTTACATAAATTTGATATAGATACAGAAATAACCTAATTAAATAAAAATAATACTCTTAGTAAAATAGTATGACACAGGTTATAATTTTCGTCAATTTGGTGACATTTATTTCTAATCGGCCCTGTCACTAGTTCAAACTGGCTCTTAAGGCGACCATAATCAAAGACCCCTTCTGTTCTGCCATCTCTCAGAACAGAAGGGGTCTTGTCAGCGGCGTTCCGCTTGCAATTCTTTGGCAATCTGGAAAAGTTGGTCAAAAAACCGAGCCACTTGTTCATCCGTGACAGGCCCCTGATTTTTTTCCTGCATCTTCGCAATAATCTCCCGCTCCCGCTTTCCATCCACAATCGGCTGTCCCGTCCGTTTCTTGACCTCTCCAATCTCAACGGCCACTTGCGCCCGTTCGTTCAACAAACGAAGCATCTGCTCATTGATCCGATTCATCTCTTCGCGTAACTCCGGCATACTGCGCGGCTTCCCCAACATCACCTTTTCTGCACTCGCCCACTTTTCCAATGGCGCCTCTCCTCTCATCTCGACTATCATCAGGCCACACACTTAACAGACGGGGCAATCTAACTATAGAGCCCGATGGATCCATTCATCACTTATATAAATATTTCATTTATTTAACCATCATTCCATCTTTTATGTCAATGGGTCGTACCTATTTCCACACATGAAAACCCGTTCCCTCTCGGGAAACGGGTTCAATCTCCTTATCTCATGGATGGTTCCGCCACTTTGACCAACTGTTTGCCCAGGTTCTCACCGGTAAACAGACCCAAGAACGCTTGTATCGTGTTTTCAAAGCCGTCCACAATATTTTCTTCATATTGAAGCTTGCCCGCTTGCAACCACTCGGCCAACTGGCGGTACCCTTCGCCGAAGCGCTCCGCATAATCGCTCACGATAAAGCCTTTCATCAACGCTTTGTTGACTAAGAGCAACGGCTGGATGCGCGGCCCCACATTCGCGTTCTCCAAATTGTACAGCGAAATTTGACCGCAGATCGGAATCCGCGCGAAGGGGTTCAAAAGCGACAGCACCGCATCGGAAATCTCGCCGCCCACATTGTCGAAGTAGACATCCACGCCATTCGGACAAGTTTCTTTCAGCGCCTTCACCAAATTGGGTGTCGTTTTATAGTTGATCGCCGCATCAAAGCCCAATTGATTGATCAAATACTCATTTTTCTTCTCAGAACCGGCAATGCCCACCACACGGCATCCCTTAATTTTGGCGATTTGTCCGACGACCATCCCCACCGCACCGGCGGCACCGGATATCACGACCGTTTCCCCCGCTTTGGGCTGACCGATGTCCAGCAAGCCAAAATACGCGGTTAAGCCTGTCATGCCGAGAATGCCCAGCGCCGTTGTCATCGGGGCCACCGTGGGATCTATTTTTTTTACTTGTTTGGCGGAAGCCGTTTGAAACTTTTTCCAATCCAACATTCCGACAACAATATCCCCTTGGCTGAGACCCGTCGCCTTGGACTCGATCACTTCACCGACCACCCCGCCGGTGATGGGCTGGTTCAGCTCATACGGAGGAACATACGATTTGCGGTCACTCATGCGGCCGCGCATATACGGATCAACCGAGAGATACAACGTTTTGATCAAGACTTCTCCATCGGCCGGTTGCGGCACGGGAATATCCTCCCACTTGAAATCGGCTTCAGTCGGCATCCCTTGTGGCCGTTGAACTAACAAAATTTGTTGGTTGTTTTCACTCATACTGATTGGCTCCCTTCAGTTAAGAACGCTGATTGGTTCGGCGCGATTGCCGCATCATCCTTTTCAATTGCTCAAGCAACAAGGCCGCATCTTGCTGGGTCATCCCGCTTTGTTCCAGCAGCATTTGCGGCAGGTTGGTCATCTCGCTCCGCAACGCTTCCGCTTTTTCATTCAATGTCACGATCACTTTCCGTTCATCGACCGTTGAACGTTGCCGTTTCACCCATCCCGCCTCTTCCATGCGCTTCAGCATCGGGGTGAGCGTTCCGGAGTCGAGATACAGCTTTTCCCCCAATTGCTTGACAGTCAACTCTTGGCCTTCCCACAATGCCAATAGCGCAAAATACTGCGGGTACGTGATTCCCCAACGATCCAAGACGGGACGGAATAAACTGCACAATTGTCGGGAATAAGCGTAAAGAACAAAACAGAGCTGGTTTTCCAACCGCTGCATGTGGCCTTTTTCCACACCCACTCCTCCTACAAGACCTGGCCAAGCTCTTGCCAGGTTAACATTATTATACACAATTTAATTTCGCACAATCAAATTGCTCGCCAATTTTTATCGATACCAATCAGCTCCAAAAAACGAGCCTCCCAAACGGAGAGGATCGTTCACAACATTCTGCCTTTATCCTCCTGACACATCCGCCAATGCCCGCACATATTCTTCCGCTTTCCGTCTCACTTTGCCGGCGTCCCCCGTGCGCTCCGCCTCCTTGGTCAAATCCCCGCCAATGCCCACGGCGACGGCACCGGCGGCTATCCATTCCCGCAGATTGCCCAGCCCCACCCCACCTGTCGGCATCACATGAAGTTGGGGCAGTGGCCCTTTCAACGCCTTAATCATATCAGGGCCAAAAACTTGCCCGGGAAATAACTTGACGATATCACAACCCGCTTCCAACGCCAGAGCGGCATCCTTCACCGTCATCACACCCGGCATGACGGGGATTTTATAGAGATTGCACAGGCGAATCACCTCTTCGTCCAAGTAGGGGGTCACCACAAATCTCGCCCCGGCCAACATCGCCAACCGCGCCGTTGTCTCATCCAATACCGTGCCAACCCCAATCACAATCTCCTCATTTTCGCGATAGGTCGTTGACAGTTGTTTGATCAGCTCCAACGCGCCCGGAGTGGTCATCGTCACTTCAATGAACTTGATCCCGCCCGCGATCGCCTCCTGAACGTAGGCCAACCCTTCCGCTTCCGACTTCGCCCGAATCACAGCCACCAGCTTTTCCGTCGTCACCCGCTCGATCACCCTGTATTTGTCCATCACCATCTACCTCTCGATCTGTTGTACTTTGGCTTTGCCCAAGTTCTGCCCATCCCGCACCACCCTTGACGTATCCACTCCTTCCCCGCGAATCTGACGCAACACAAATTCACCAAAAGGATCATTTCCCCAAGCGGCTGAACCATCCCGCCTCAATCCCCAACCGGGCCAGTCCAATCGCCACATTGGACTCGGCCCCTCCAAAAGACCGCTCATACAAATGCGCCTCTTGCAGCGAACCCGCCTTGAGCGGCGACAACAACACCATCGTTTCCCCAAACGTGATCACCTGTGGCATGTTCACGACTCCTTTGGTATCTGCTTCTTCCAGTGATCTGACTGTACCTATGCACTTTCCCAAAAACATTATGTATCGGAATACTGTAAATGGAGGGTGATGAATGGTTATACAGGCCAACCTTCATAAGAGATTGTCGATATAATTAACAATTCTATATCATCGCCCAATTTCCCGCTGTCGCCGATTCATTTTCAGGCACCCCAGCTGAATCAACTCCCCTTCATCAAAGCCCGTAGCCAGCCACAGCCGCTCTCTGCTCTGCAACAAGTATTCCGCATGATCGATCGTGAAATGAATCACGAACAGGGCAATCACACCGATGGCCACATCGATTCCCCGCACCAGATCTTGTTTCATCAGAGACTCGACCGCAGCCACACTGCTAATTTCCGGATACCTCTCTTCAGGAAAATATTCCGGTTCATCCGCCCACTCCTCATCTTCTCCATCCCATTCACTTGAACCAGCAATATAGAGCTGAAGCCCCTTCTCCGTTTCAAAGATCCCAAACAAAAGGGCCTGTATATCATCATATGGAGGATTATGTTTCCACAACCGCAACAACCAAGAGGAAAACTGGGCATATCCTTGCGCCAAATTCAACTTTTCCCAATCATCAGGGAACAAATCCAGCTGTTCAGCCATTTTGGCCATCCGTTGTTCCAGTGTAAGCGTCGGCTCCCATAATTGTTTCGGGAACGGATGCGTATTCATCTGGGCAATACTCCTTTCTTCTTTATGGAAGCCAATAAACGAGTCGGCAAACACTCTTTTCAGACTTTGGTGAAACATTGTATAATGGTACCGTAACAGGCAGGCAACCTGGTGCAAAGATCACCCTTTGCGCCAGGACCGAAAAGCTCTCCGCTTGGAGGGCTTTTTTGCGTAATGCCGCATAAATCTCCAACTTGCTGGCAATCTCATCAACGGTTGATTTCATCCCGCACCCTCACATACTCGATAATCAGCCATCAAAAAACAATAATAATCTTATATTTATAAATTATTTTGTTGATTATAAAATAACAATTCGATTATAATGGATTTTGTGATTATGCAGTGCGGAAGGGGAGTACATCCATGCTCATTCAACAAGGACTCTCCGAGTTGAAACTGATCAAAAAACGCATGGCCAAAATTCAAGAAGAACTGAGTACATATTCCGCTTGGTCCTCCAAGAAGAAACATCCTTGGGGCATCAAAGGGGCCAACCAAGAATACAGCGTCAAACAAGCGGAGAAAGAAGTGCAAGCCAAGATCCAAGCTTACCATGATCTGGCGCAACGCTTCTTCACCATCAAATCGGCGATCGACCGCACCAACCTGGAAACGAAGATTACCGTTGCGGGCAAAACCTTCTCTTTGCACGAAGCCCTGCTTTACAAAAACCATTTGATCGCCATGAACAAAAGCCTGGTGGAAGCCTGCAATTTGGCCATCCGCCGCGCCGAAAGCGAAGTGGAACGGTACAACAGCAAAAAAGAGCGCGACTCCGTGGACAACGCCGACTTGCTCTACCTCTTCCCACGCCAGGAAGTGGAGAAAGTCAACCAGTTCAACATCGAATTCATGGAGCAGGTGGACGCTGCCTTGCAGATTGCCAACGCCACGACCCAACTGATCGGCATCGATGAATAACGCATGACTTATCCTTGCTTTTATGGCGTAGTAAACCCCAAAAAATGCTTATTATTTCGGGTCCTTTGATATGACTATCCTTTCAAGATAGATCCATATCATGGACTCCCTTAAAAGATTCAGTGCTCAGTGAGTTTCGGCTGCCTTTCACGCAGTTTGGAAACGGTTAGTGTTCGAGTGCTTAGTGTTCTTTTCACCTAGTGCTCAAGGCTCATTGCTCAGCGATCGACAAAACCCAGTTCTGACTTTCCTGGCCGAGGGCAGTTCGCAGCTGTTGGGGTTTGAGGTGCTGGCTGCCATAAAAGCGTTTACTCCCATCCTGTTCGGGTGGGAGTTTTTTTCTCATCACATTCGCCAGACAGTCAAAACAATGTCATGTTCCTCATCATCAACGCACATGCCGAATGCCAACGTTTTCTCCACCATCAAGAAATCAACAAACCCTTTCCGGCATTCCAAAAAAGCGATATGAAACACCTGTGCCAGCGACAAGGCGATGCCTCCCGTACTGTTGGAATCACAATCAAAGTACAAAACCTGACTGTTTAACAGGTGCTGATTGTTTGCCATCAACTGCTTCAACTCATGTTCGAGCTCAGGCGTATCTTTGCAATGCATTCCGACCAGCTGCCGCCAAGCCAAATCATAGCCGCGCCTTTTCAATGCATGGCTTTGTTCCATGGAGATGAAATCGCTTTCCCTAATTTGTAGGTGATAGTGATCCGCGAACAGGCTGATCTTTCGCTCTCTACTTCTCCGCCTTCCATTTTGGCTTATGAGCTCACACATGCGCTGTTTTCGTTCTTCTTGATTCATCGCCTCATCAACATCCTTTGTTTTCTATCGTCATCATGCACAAAATAAAGGCGGATGCCCAAATGAACACCTGCCTTTACCGAAAAACGGGACTGATGGATTTACTTTGTCACCCGTCATCTGTGATCCGTTTCCGTCTGAGATCTCACTTTTTTTCAAATTGACCCACTGATACGCCCAGCGGAAGCGGTGTCACCAATTCTTCTGGATCGCAGGATCGCTGCGATCTTGGCAAGCAAACAGCCGTTACTTCACATGGTTCAAACACTGTTTAGCCAAACGATTCCAACGCAAGGGCGATAGACGACTGAACTTCCCGAGACAAATCAGTCCGCTCCAGCTTCTTCAATGCGAGATACGCCTTTCCTTTCAATCCAGGCTCTTCCCCGGGCTCCAACTCCGCTACACTCATCCCCATCGCCATCGCCGCTTTCGCTCTAACCAATGTCTCTTCATCCTCCAACATAGGCAACAAATGTGGTATATTCCTTGGATTGCGCATTCGGCCCAGCATATAGGCTCCCCACACCCGGCTTCCGATCCAATCTGACCGAATCGCTTTCAACAAGCCAGGAACCATACCGTCTATAACAAAGGCATTCTCCATGGCGATCATGGCGGCCCAATAGATTTTGTATGGGTCATAGGGGACCATCGTATCCAAAATGATCGGGATCACGGCTGGATCTCTAAACGAAACGATTTTTTCCACCAACGCATCGTACTCATCGATCAACTCAGGCGTCAACAACGAATCGTCTTCAGGTAAAGGAGAAATCTTCGTTAACCGCGACACAAGGGCTGATAATTCCTGTTTCAAAGCAATCCCCTTCTTTCAACAGCCTCACAACACCCGCTCCAACACCCAATAACCCGCCGGATTATGAAACAAGTCTTCCGGATGGTATTGATCACACGGTACTTCACCGATCCGGTAGAGCGGCGCCTCCGGTGCCAAGGCAAAGGTTTGCCCCGCTTCTACTTGAGCTTTTTCTATCAAGAGATAAAGCAGAAATTGGTCAGCCAGATAAACGGCTTCGTCCGGCGGCAACTCCTCATCCTTGATCAAGACGTCCTTGAAACCAAATTGCTGCATGCCACAGGTATAAATGCCCGCCTCGCCCTTGAGTTTGGCGACAAAGGCGCCGTACAGCGCCACTTCATCTAAATCGCGGCTCATCTCCAGCCATGTTTCCTTGCGGTGGGCGACACCGGCGGACTCCACTTTCACCGTCATGCCGCCCGCGTCCAGGATTTTCGCCCCGATGCGCATCAAGGCTTTCAGGTCGTCCAGCTGTCCTGATTCACAGATGAGATAGAGGATATGGGTATGCCGGTCGATCTGCGCCAGCTCATCCTCGGTCATATTGCCGTAACTGGCGTAATGAAAAGCGTCCCGCAAGCTGGGGTCGTGCGGAACCACATTGATTTCCAAATGGATGCCGGTCTCCACCTCCTGCAAGAGAAAACCCGCCATGATCAGATTTTGTTTGACAAACTCGCCAATCATCGCGGATCGATCCGGCCAACATCCCGGTATGCCAATGATCGTCGTCATGTTCATCCATCCTTTGTGCGTTATTCATGTGTTGATCCCTTAACAACTTCACGAAATAAGCTATTTGGGGTTTAAATACGGATTTGACCCTATGTGTCAACTCGATGAAGGAACGAGTCATCCAACGTATGTAATCGTTACCCCGTTCTCTTCACCAAACAGGCGGGCCAAAAACATCGCCGCTCCCTTGGGATAATACCTTGCATCGGCAACCTCGATCTCAATGGTTTCCTCGGTGCCAAGCCGAACGGCGGTGTCACGGTCAACCTTGAAGATGACCTGATGCTCAGACAGGATCACCGCTTCCACCCCACCATAGGCGGAACGAAGCTGATCGCCCCACTCAATATGAACGCCCTCCAACCTCAGTTCGCGATCTTGGTCGTCGATCTCGAATGACCGGCTGAGCAATAGGTACTCTTTCACATCAAACTCATCATCCGCAAAGCCGAATTGGATCACCCCTTCTTCCACTTGCATGCAGAGCGCATTCCCTTTCAGCTTCGTTGTCATATGCAACCTCTCATTTCTATGGATTGCCATACCCTTATATAGTAAAATCATTTTGAGGTGAACCCATGAATCACGCATCGCAACTGGAATCCATATCCATCCTGGGCAGAATGGCCTTTGCCATCGCTTGTTTGGAACAAGTCTGCCAAGCGTGGTGGATATTCCACGAGCAAATCAGAGCGATTTTCTCATTCCATGGCCAAAATATAAAATGGACGACTTCAGTTAAAGTCGTCATTCCGTAATGCTTGCGCTTTTTTGTATAGGGTCATTTTCTTTTTCCTGTTCTTCTCTCCTGACTCTGGCCCTTGAATCAGCGTCAACGCTTCCCGCTTTATTCTCTTAAGATCAAGCGCGTGTTCGATGATGTCAAAAGAACCCAGCTCCAATAAGCGAGCGAGCGACTTGATCTCTTCGCAAGAAATGTCCCTTTTCTATATATCTTCTGAACTCCCATGTGGCATTGATCAGCTCGTTTTCTTCCAAACCGCTTAAAAGTTGACTTAACAACACCCAAATAGCCTTCGCTTATCGCCCAATTTTGATTTGCCCATGGACAACTCCTAAAAACGTATTGCGGGAAAGGGGAAAAGGGATTCAGGTCCATTGTCTTCCTCTATCTTTCATTTTTTCAACCGAAAGACATAACCTTATCGGAACCTCCGGACTTTCACTTAGAACGAGCAACCTAAATATCACACTTTCTCCAATCGTCCATACCGCCATACTCTTGGCATGGTCAAAATCCCCCTCAACATCCTCGATCCAGTCATACCGAAAAAAACATGGATCACCCAATATCCATATGAGTTGATCCAGATAATCAGTGAATTTAGTGGTAAATTCGCTTAACTTTTCTTCATACATCTCATAATCGCTTATAAACTGATCCATTTCTTCATGCACTTCTATAGTTAACTCAAGACTCCCAACCCTTCTCCCTAAAAAATACACAGTGACACTCATCTGTTTATCCATTACAAGAGTAAGTCTAAAGCGGTTTTCCACTTTGCTTACCAGTCCAAAACGCGCTGCAAAATCAGCTAAACGTTCACAAACCCCCTCTTTTTTCAAATCGTTTGTTTCATTCTTCGCCATACATATAAATTCTTCAATGACTTCCAGTTTGCCGGAATAAGAATGAAATCTTCCCCTCAATCAATAGTCACCCTCTTCAATCTTTGTCCCCCAATAACGCCAATGCGTGTTTGTGTTTTCAATCTGAATCAAAGAAGCATCATTTTTCTCCAATGCATTAACGATCAG
This sequence comes from Laceyella putida, assembly GCF_042665195.1. NCBI lineage: Bacteria > Bacillati > Bacillota > Bacilli > Caryophanales > Thermoactinomycetaceae > Laceyella > Laceyella putida. The sequence goes on along the minus strand of NZ_JBHTBW010000044.1, from coordinate 2,045 downwards.
ACGAAAAAAACGATGTTGGCTAGGCTTATCATCTTCATGGTCCCACTCATCCGTTCTAAAAAACATGGGCATTAACTGAATGCCCAAAGCCGCAAAAATCCTGTGATCATCTAGCCACATTTTGTCCTTGTATAAGAAGCTTAATAATCTAATAAATGTTGTAGGTGAATATTTATTGATATCTAAGCCCGCTTTCCTGTAATCTTCTATGGATGGTTGGAAGGAAATAGGCTCGATACCGTATTCAACCCATCTTCTCCCTCTTCATATGCTCCAAAAGAGATAAACGCTCTTCGATTATTGTATGTTGCCTTGATTTTAACAGCTAATTCCGTTCCTGTTAATAAATTGTTCAATTGCTTTTGATTTAGCTTATTCATTGATAAAACCCACCGATCAAACCCTATTTTGAGGCAAGTTTAGGTTGTCATCCTCTTTTTCCACATACGCTTTCACGCCGTGATCATTGAGCAACATTTGTATTCTCTTCATTTCCATTTTTGTGCCGGAGAACAAAGCCTGATCAAGATGATTTTTTAATTCTTTCACTTCATTCATATTCAACCGCAACGCTTTTCTCAAAACCTTTAGAACTGAGGAAATATCCTCCCTGTCTTGCAATTTGAGCGCATACTTCCCCTCATTCCGCAAAATCAGGCTTCTCCATTTCTCCGGTGTTTCATCAAATCCATCTTCTTCAAAGTATGTTTTGCATGTTGAACATGAATACGAAACACTCCAAACCATTCTTTTATCGAACAACGATTGTTGCGCACTGACCTTCATCCGCTTGCCGCAAGCACAGGAAAAAACGTGTTTCATATTGGGTTTCCGTTCCAATTTCTGATGGGTATTCGCCATTTTGTTTCGCCTTCCACCCCTTGTGACGGCGGGGGCCGGGGTGCGGGGGATTGGACACACCCGGTCCCCTTTAAGCTCCACGCGTCTGAAGTAAAACATCCTCAATGGGACGCCATTTTTTCCCGCATTCTTTTGGCCAACTCTTTTCCACCAAAGACGGCTCCCAAAGGCCCCAACAAACAGATCGGTATGAACAGCAACAGTAAAACAATATAAACGATGGAGAGAACATACTCTTCATTCAAGATGCTTTTCACAAAATCGGCCAATAGATCCGTCAATATGGTGATGGAAAAAACCATATCCATGAGGGACAGGATCCGTTTCGCCGTCTGATTGTCATACCTTTCCGCCAATATGACCAACAGTCTGAGCATCCATAAAAAAACAAGAATGACCCCACCAATCATGGCTGCGATCACGATATTTTCCATTTGCATGCCGTCATCCATTCTGCCTTTTAGATAAGCATAATCAACTGTTATTTATCTGGATACCCTTAAAACCTAGTTTAATATGACCAACCATGATCCAACTACTCAAAATCCATTGTTTTGTTTTAATCCAATGACAAATTTTCAAACCCCTCTCCCCATACACCCCAAAGAATGTTATCGCCTGTGCCCAATGGGGGCTGTTGCTTTGAACCGACAACAATGATGCCCGGCGCGCCCAAAAACGGCGGCATTCCGCCAAAACACGTCAAAACTAGAGAAAGGAACCGACAAGCTCAAAAAAGAAATGAGAACACAAGTAAAAGTTGGGGAGGAAAGCGGATGGAAGCGTCTTATTACGATCGGGGAAAAACATTCATGGAAGAATTGGCGTGGGAGATGAAACATCAGCAATTGTATGTGAATGAGTCCTTTTTCCAGCATGGGCTGCAAGCAAATAAAATCTATTTTGATGAAGAAGCGATGCGCCTGGTTTATCAAGCGTTATTAAATGAATTCCTCCAAACCGATGACCCGCGTTTTCTTGCCCTGGCACAATACCTGGAGCATAAAAGCCATACAAAAAGTTTCTTGAAGAATTTGCCATCGAAATCAGGACCTCAGGAGATAACTAGAATGCGGAAGAGAAAAAAGGCCATGTTCTGATATACTTGAGACTCCACAAGGCTGAAGCCGTGGGATTCTTGGATAGTTAATGTCCTCAATCCATTTCTGCTTTGGACAACTTCC
>NZ_JBHTBW010000043.1:0-5968 GCF_042665195.1 Laceyella putida | reverse complement strand
AGTTCCGTCAACGTTTTACCTCAAATGCGGCTTAAAATGTCTGGACTTTTGGGGTTCATTAAGATTTCCCTATATTTAATGTTTTGTTCGTTTACAAACAAATCCCAATAAAGCTTGGCTTTATAGTAGTCCAAAATCCACATATCAGGATACGTAGTTTTTGCACGGTCAATGATCTCAATCTTTCTGTTAATATCAGGTTCCTGGAAAATAGATATTTCAGAAATGATTTGCATTGCTTTTATAGAATCATTTGCACCTTTTTTTAATTCATTCAACTCGTTCGCCCATTTATCTACTTCTTCTTTTACCATTTGGGGGACTTTAATTGTTTGGTAATAACCAAATATAGTAAAGGCAAATCCTCCAATGGTACTTATCAAAGCCAGTAATGTGAGAAAGAAGTTCATATATGATATTGTATTAGCCACTGTATCCTCTGAAACTTCACCACTATAAATTTTAGGTATATAAGGCAAAACGAATAAAGAAAAAAGAAGTAGCATACACGATACAGTTATGATTATAGTAATTAATACAGCCCGTTTAGTACCCATTAACCTTCCTCCCTAAAGTAATTCTGTTTATTTTCAGAGTACACCATACAAAATACTATTTCCTCTTTTTGAATAGGGTTTCAATGTGGATCCCCCTTTGTAACCCGCCTTAAGGGTCCCCTAAGCCCGAGTAGCCTTCTACCCCTTGATCCACGTGCTATCATGGATATAGGTGATGGAAAATGCTGTATGACGACGACCACCTTGATTTTGAAGTCAAACTAAAGCGATATGTCCATCTTGAAGTGCTACTGGAAGCATTGAACCGCGATAAAAAACAGCTTGGCCACCTCAAGTTTGCTGAGGTATACGAAGACCAAATCGATCACATCAGCGATCAAATATTGAAGGACATGGCCGAGCTCCGGCGCTACTTCCGCCAATCCCAAGGTGAGATTATTCAAACGGTTCAATTGGTGGGTGAGCGGATGGTGGAGTATGTCTGGAAGGGCTACAGGCTCAATATGAAGTTTTTGAATGAGTTTATGAAAGTCGAGTGCGGTGAGATATTGAAAGGATATATGAAGATCAGAAGAGGCGACCTCACTTGACTGGATCACGGACGGGTCTTTTCATATGATAGCTAAAGGAATATCTGCGGCCTGACCCGAAATGATATAATGAAATCATTAATCATAGGGAGCGGACCGTATGAGTGATGCGAAGCTGGATCAGATTTTGGCTATTGTTCAGCAGATAGCCAAGAAACAGGATGAGATGCAGGCGGAGATCAGGGAGCTACAGACGACAGTTGCCAATGGTTTCGCCGGAACACAACAACTCATCGCTGGCGTTCAGACCATTGCCAGTAGCGTAGACGAGCACCAGGCGCATGTTGATTTATTCAAGGATCAAATGAAACTGCAAGAAGGCACAACATTGCAATTACGCAAGAAGTTATCGGAGCTGGACCGGCGCGTGAAGGCGCTGGAAGAGAAGAATTAGGCTTACCCATTGGGTAGCCTTTTTTAGTGTGATGAATTAGATGTAATAATCATCAGGACATATGTCTATACAAAGTTGTTTGTAGTACATACTTCGATTCAATATTCAGTCATGAAAAAAACGCCTCAGTAGGGTGGATGTAGCGAACGTCGATTTTGGTATCATCTGCTCAAAAAATGGAATTCTATGGTGATCCCCAAAACAAAAAGTCTGTGAACCCCCCGGGTTTTTGGAAGCGCTGGAGGTTGACAGACTTTTTGGAAACGTAGTAAAATCAAGGTGTTTGAGGGGATCGGAAAAAATACAATCTCCCAAACCCCTTGAAAAACCAAGGGTTTTAATTGCACCCATTTTGGAATGGAAACTTCAACTTGACAGTCAGTGAATACATCATCTTTTCATTGGACTTGTTTTAATTGCACCCATAGTGGAATGGAAACGTAAACTGAGATCGCCGCGAAACTTGGATTGATGGGCCAATCTGTTTCAATTGCACCCATAGTGGAATGGAAACGCAAAGAACAGTTGCATGCTTATGCATGGCAATCCCACGGGCAAGTTTCAATTGCACCCATAGTGGAATGAAACAAACGCTAATTAACAACAAAAAGTCTGTCAACCTCCCATTGATGAAAAACGGGTAAAGGTCGACAGACTTTTTGTTTTAGGGGTAAAACGACGTACGTATAAGGGGTACGGCAAATCCCTTGAAACATAAGGCACCTCATAGACGAGGGCAGGCTCCTTTCAGAGCCTGCCCTACCCGACACCCTATTCTCAAACAGCCCATATTTTTTATAATCAAAAGAGGTAATAAATTAGTAATAGTATATCATCATGGGTAAAAGGGGTTGAAGGGCGATGCGTGGGTGGTGTCGGATGTCGGTGATCACCGGCCTTTGTTGTTTTTTATTGCTATTGCTGATCGGAACAGGGTATGCGGAAGAGAATCCCAATGCGACTTCGCAAGCCCCGAAGAGCTTGGAGGAATTAAGCAAACAACTCACCTCATTGGAGGAGCAAAATGAGGTGTATCAAGCGCTACAGGAGGAGATAAAAAATTATCGGGAGTACCTGCAAGGCGAGATGAGCGCGTTTCGCGAAGGTGTACAGAAAGAAAGGGAAGAATTGAAAAACACGTTTACCATCTTCATTTCGCTAATTACTTTGATGTTCACCGTCGGCGGGGTCATCCTCTACTTTACATTGGGACAATCAAGAAACGATATTGACAAACGGCTGGATGAGATTAGAACATGGAAAGAAAACCAGTTAAAACAAGCGTTGCGAGAGGCGGAGAAAGATTTTTCCCAGCGGATTGGCCAGATACACCAACAAGCGGAAGACCAGTTTAAAGGGCTGGTCAGTCAAGAAGTGGCTGACATCAAACAGCGCATCACCGCCCTTCATCAAATGATCAATAACGAAATGGTTTTCACTTCCACACGGATCTTAGTGATTGCGACAGAGGATGAGATTACACGGATGCAGCAACATGAATTCAAAACCATCCGCGATCGTGGAATCACCCAGGTTCACTTTATGACGTTTGATCAAGCGCAGTTGGAGCGGAAATTGAACGCGGAAGAATGCGATATCTTGATCTACCGTTATCTCAATCGGGATGAAACGCCGTTTGCCGCGCCCATCGCCGACCTGCTACGAACAGGGAAACATGAAATCCCTTTTATCGTCTACAATTATCAAGGGTCTTTTCTCGATCAATCGGAGAAACAACAAGTGGAAACATATCTATGGTCGATCATGGCCAACTATCCCGTTAGCTTGGTCGGCCATCTGTTTTCCTTGGCGTATGCGTTTAATCAGCATAAAAGAAAGTGACCTTCCTTGGTGCGAGTGGATGTGGTTATCCTAAAAAGTCTGTCAACCTCCCGGGATTTTGCAAGGGGATGAGGTTGACAGACTTTTCGGGCAATGGGTATAATGAAGAAGCCTTGAGCTGCCTGGAAAGTGAGCAAGGGTTTCAATTGCACCCATAGTGGAATGGAAACTTGGACTCATCATACACTTGGCGCACCGCTTGTTCCGTAAAGCGCCCGTTTCAATTGCACCCATTTTGGAAAAGAACCGATCTTTATACCATAAAAGTCTGTCAACCTCCAGTGAGAGTCAAAAGCTGGGAGGTTGACAGACTTTTCGTCTATCTGGAGGGATGAAACATGCGGATTGAAGTAACCTATGAACAGGTGCAACCTTTGGCGTTGCCGTATAATTTGAACTATGCCTTGACCAGTTATCTTTATTATTGCTTGGCCCAGATCGATGAAGGGCAAGCGAAGTGGTTGCATGATGAAGGGATCACATTTGCCGGAGTATAAGCCGTTGGTGACATCGCGCTTGCAGTTCCAGTCCCTGCAAACGCATCGCACCCATATGATGATCCAGGGGGAGGTCAAATGGCGATTGGATTCGATTCAACCAGAATTAATACAGAACCTGATTCAAGGCATCTGGAGCGTAGAGTGCCTGCGCCTGCCTAAAGCACGGATTCCTCTCCGGGATGTGCGCATCCTGGAGTAGCCCACCTTTACGGAAACAATGCAGTACGAACCACTCAGCCCGATCGTCGTCCCCGTCCAACAAGGGGAACGTCTTCACTATTGCCATCCGTTGGAGAGTCAGTTTTATGATAGCCTGCGCCAATCGATTAGCCAATGGTACCAGATAAAATGGGGCGAACCAATGGGGGATCAGTCCATCCATGTCTCCGTGCTAGAACCCGCCCGTTCGAAGTTATCCACCACGGCTGTTTTGACGACATTTAAGCGGAAGAAATTGAAAGGATACCTACTACCCTTGGAAATTCAAGCTGATCCCAACGTGCAACAAGTGATCTATGAATCAGGTTTGGGAAGTTATGGTTTTCAAGGGTTCGGGATGATGGAAGTGAGGAAGTAGAAGGGGAGGATGTTATGCAACGTGAGATTGACCCGAAAGTCTGTGAACCCTCCAGGGTTTTCGATGTCGAGGAGGTTGACAGACTTTTTGGAAACGTAGTAAAATCAAGGTGTTTGAGGGGATTGGAAAAAATGGTATCTCCCAAAACCCTTGAAAAACCAAGGGTTTCAATTGCACCCATAGTGGAATGGAAACTAATACAAGGCATTTTGCACCGGGTTGACGGCGATCGGCCGATCGAGGTTTCAATTGCACCCATAGTGGAATGGAAACTAATACGACGTCATAAACAAGGATTGCATAAGGAGTATGTCATCAAAGTTTCAATTGCACCCATAGTGGAATGGAAACTACAACCCGCCGAAGTTCATCATTCACACTCATGAACGGCGCCCCCTTTCAGTTTCAATTGCACCCTAGTGGAATGGAACAACGCTAATTAACAACAAAAAGTCTATCAACCTCCCATTGATGAAAAACGGGTAAAGGTCGACAGACTTTTTGTTTTAGGGGTAAAACGACGTGCGTATAAGGGGTGGAGGTAGCGAAGGGCGATTTTGCCGCCAATTAACCAAGAAAAGGTGTACCGCCAACATTTCGGAAATTTCGTACGTTAAGTAAATTTCAACATTATCCTTTAGTGTCTTCGTCACTTTTGTATTCTAAAATATCTCCAGGCTGACATTCTAAAGCCTTACAAATCGCCTCTAAAGTTGAAAATCGAATCGCTTTTGCCTTTCCATTTTTCAATATAGAAAGATTAGCCATCGTTATTCCAACCCTCTCCGAAAGTTCTGTGACGCTCATTTTCCTTTTAGCCAGCATCACATCAATATTGATTATAATTGCCACGTTATTCACCTCAGACCGTTAAATCATTTTCTGATTTTATATTAATAGCTTCTTGTAAAAGTCTTTGGAGAACAGCAGCAAAACCGGCGATCACCATAGAGGCGAAAATAATGACCAATCCGATTGGTCTGAAACTTGGAGGGTCAACTCTTTCCGCCATGAGATGGTAGAGTGGCATACCTAGCAGGTACAAGGTACTGATCGTGATGGCACAGTATTTTATATTCTTTAAAGCCTTTACCGATAATTCCGAGAACGCTTGCTTCTTATCAATATAGCTTAAAAGTTTAAAAGCTTGATACAGAGCAAAGTAAAAAGGTATCGCTGCCGCGTACATATCGATTAAAACGAGAGATTTCATATAAGCAATATCTGGATACAATTCTCCAGCAAAATTCCCGATCTTAGGCACCAAAAATATGCACAATGCAAGAACTAGGATTCCTATAAAAATAACAGCTAGCTTTAAAAAGAGTGTTTCCTTCATATAAAAAGCACCTCACTTATAAATTGTTAATTTGATTATAAAACAATCCTTATCGTTTTGCAATACATTTTTATCGATTTTCGATACAAACGAGAAGGAAAACAGAATACACGGTTTCACCAAGAGGGGTGTCGGGTAGGGCGGGCTCCTTTCGTGAGCGAATGAAAAGCCGCCTCATATCGTGTGGCAATTTACCCAAAAACCTTCG
>NZ_JBHTBW010000042.1:0-518 GCF_042665195.1 Laceyella putida | reverse complement strand
CCTGATCGTTCTCCCATCGTCACATCGTCTTGGTTCAAGGCAACCAGTTCGGATACGCGAAGACCAGTATACAAAAGAAAATAAACGATCGCGATGTTTCGTAGCTTTCCCTCACTCTCCACTTCACGCAACAGTCGGTTCCGTTCTGCTCAAAAAATGGAATTCTATGGTGATCCCCAAAACAAAAAGTCTGTGAACCCCCCGGGTTTTTGGAAGCGCTGGAGGTTGACAGACTTTTTGGAAACGAGTAAAATCAAGGTGTTTGAAGGGATTGGAAAAAATACAATCTCCCAAACCCCTTGAAAAACCAAGGGTTTTAATTGCACCCATTTTGGAATGGAAACTTGTTCGGCAATCCAAACAAAGGATTTGTTCTTGGTTTTAATTGCACCCATTTTGGAATGGAAACGATAACGTTAATGGGTCCTTTTGTAGCATGGTCAAGCACATCGTGTTTCAATTGCACCCATTTTGGAAAAGAACCGATCTTTATACCATAAAAGTCTGTCAACCTCCAG
>NZ_JBHTBW010000041.1:0-10390 GCF_042665195.1 Laceyella putida | reverse complement strand
TTGCTTTTACAATCACTCCCGGTCAACAGCATGACTGTACCCAATTACAAGCATTACTCGATTCCGTTTCCGTTCCCTGTTTGGGAAAAGGAAGGCCTCGCAAGAGGCCGGATCATCTGATTGCCGATCGCGGCTACAGTTATCCGTCTTGTCGTCGATTTCTTCAAAAACGTGGGATTTCCCATACCATCCCCGAACGCAGAGATCAGGCGGAGCGTCGGGCCAAAAAGCCGGGGCGTCCTCTGACCTTCAACAAAGAACAATATTCACGCCGAAACGTGATTGAACGCTGTATTAACCGCCTGAAGCAATGGCGTGGCTTCGCCACTCGTTATGAAAAACGGGCGGTTTATTTTTGTGCTGCCATTACCTTGATTTCCTTGATCATGTGGCTCAATTAATCATTCACCAGACACGCCCTAGTCGCTGCACCGCTTCATGCTTCACCTGGAACCAATGGAACTTTTCTTTTACTCGAATGCCATAAGATCTCCTCGAAGAACTCCTGAAGCGAATCGTCCAACCGTTGTTTCACCTCCTCTTCAAGTTCCACTTGACCTTGTTCGTTCCGTTTCACCTGTGAGTCAACGACGTAAACACCAGCCAAAATGTTTCGGGCCCCCAGCACCGACAGCACAGGTTTTAAGGCATATTCGATGGATAACAAGTGAGCGATGCTGCCTCCAATAAAAAGGGGAAGAATGATTTTTTCGGATAATCCTTTTTGTGGCAGCAGATCAAGGTAGGTTTTAAGAACCCCTGTATAAGAAGCCTTGTAGACTGGGCTAGCAATAATGATTGCATCCGCATTCTCCACCAGCCCATTCGCCTTCTGAATGGCGGGACTATCAAACTTGGCTGAGATCAGATCTCCGCCGGTAGATCAGATACATTAATCCATTCGATTTGCAAATCCTTATCCTGCAGCACTTTCCTTACATAATGAACGATACCGGTTAGTCTCGAAGTTTTCGAAGGACTTCCAGAGATGATCAAGATGTTGGCCATAATCATGCGCTCCTTTTTGTAATAGATAAGCGATAAATAACAAAAGGTACCTTTATCGCGGTTCAACCCGCTGTAAAGGTACCTTCAGTTAACTGATCGGCATACCAAAAATGAAAAAGACACAACAATTGCGCTTGTTGTGTCTCCGGTTATCCGGTTGACAAATCATATAGGTTTACTTGTATTTGATTATATCATACCGACTAAGCTTAAGTAAATAAATCGGAGGCGGTTAATCTCTAAAATTTCGGGGAAATCATGTTTATCTTAAATGAAGGCATGCCACTAACGTTCATCCACTCTCAATTTAAAATCGTAATTTGCGGGCTGATAACAGTCCGTTGTGATCAACTCCGGCGCATCAATCACATTGACCGCAATCACATTCTCCATCGTCAGGATGGTGGTTGCGAACAGGTCTTCCAGCTCTTTTTCCCAATCATCCATCTCCTTATAAAAATCATCGGCTTGATCCACCCAGCAAACAACGGCCCGCTCACGCCTCTTGATATCCGCCGCCAGGAACTGCACAAATTTCCGGCTGAACTCTTGCGAAGTCGTTTTGTCCAGATCATCGTTTTCTGCCGAGTCATCCGTGACCAAATCATAGTAGGCGCATCCCAAATACGAAGCCACGGCTTCTGCCAATGCCACTTTATCCCGGCTCGTTCCATAAAGGATCATGCCAGTGAACTTCTTTTCCTTCTTCACTGTCTCCAACATGCGAACAAGTTCTTGGATCGCCTCATCCATTCCCGTAAATGAAGCGAAAGTGTTTGGGTTTGGAACATAGGTGGTTCGCGATTCATCCACCAAATCCAAAGCGGACTGTTCTATTTTTGCTTTCTCTCCATCATCACGATCATGACGCATCTTAATACCCCTTTCATCAAAATGCCAAACGGAAGGTTTGCCCGAAATCAGTATGCACCATCTTCCCATTTTTTTATCCAAAGGGGAAACAGATTCGTGCATTGCTTGCCCCTTAGCGCAACATATCATCCAACTGATTCCAGTTCTCTTGCAACCATGCGATTTCTTCAAAGAACCGCTGGGGATTTGCGCTTCTCCCCTCAATATCCGCCGTGATCCACCAACCGGATTCTTTCGTCCACAGGAGACGCAATGCGCGCACAAAATCCTTGACACCATAATCTAAGACCATCTCGCGATACCCGTTAAGAAAAGCGGTGACCGTCTCTCCATTCATCCCATCTGCTGCGCTGAAACAACCTGACAACACCGCCCGTGCAACATCCAGATCGGGATACACATATCGCATGCGATCGAAGTCAAGGATGGCCGAAACATGCCCCCCTTCAAACAGAACATTGTCCATATGCATGTCCCAATGGGCCCAGCCCTTCCGGCATTCCTCAAACAGTGAGAAATCGAGCGTGTCCAATATCTCTTTCTGCTTATGAAGCATACAGATGACACGGGCCGATGGATGCTGTTTCAAGGCAAGGGACATTTGGTTTTCCCATTTTTTCCGGATGCGCGCCTTATCGGGCGTCCAATAAAGGGGAGTGGGTGGAATGGCGCTTAACGCCTGATGCAATTTCCCCAACTCTCGGCCCAGTGAAAACATTTGCCCATGGCCCGCCTGACCCGGCGGCACGTTGCTTCCGCTCATGGTCTCCAAGACGGTAAAGACTTCGCCTTGACTGGATGTCATTAAATACCCTCCATCAAACGAGTGAATCTTCGGACATCGAATACCTTGTTTTTGAACGGCTTCCTGAATGGAGAGCGCAGTTTTGACAAACGACAGTTTGCCGCTGTAGCGCGCCGGATGGTACTGTTTGACAAACACGGTTGTGCGATCATCAAAAGTGACAATCCATTTGAGATTGAGAAGACCCCGATGGACTGTTTCAAAATCAGCGATCTCTTTGGCAAAAAGTTCTTCCACCCGTTGAAAAATATCTTCACGAATTCGTTGGTTCATTTGCTTCCTCCTCTTGATCAGATCGTTCTCCATTCCCAGACCGCGCGAAAGAGATGATTGCGGCCGTTTTGCAGAAGCGGCAAGGCGGCGATTGATCACCGAAAATTCGGACAAAACAGGCGCGATGAACATAAAAGACCCCTGCTATAAAAATAGGATGATGGTTGGTTCCGACGTCCTTCGCCCATATCGATCATCTCCATCAGACCAAGGATAACAAATACATTCGTTTATCAAAAAAAGCCGTTGATCCTGTGACAGGATTTTCCGGCTTTTTTACGTGAAAATGAAAAAACGAAGCACACAGGCTTCGGGGGCAGACTTTATCATCAGAATAACTCAAAGGAAAGAAAAAGTCTATTCTTTTTTTGCGATCTCCCTTATATTTTTAATGTCGCTTCCAACAGCCTGCAAACACGGAAACCCGGGAGGTGATGATGTTTCAAGTCCGAAGGGTTATGCGGATCAACAGCCGTACCGAAAAGCGCAAGAGAGTTTGCCTGCCTTGACGCATTAGTCCTATCCTGCGGACCGGCTGCAGCATTTCACCGATCCGCAGGTGCTTCTGGATTCCAGTGCACGCGCTTCCCTGCCTCCTGAAGTGCTACTCGGGCTTCAAAACGTATTTAGCCATGCCTTAAACCATGTGTTCTCAGTCGGGGTGATCTTTATCTGTATCGCTCTGGTCGCAAGTGTTTTTATGGGGAACGCCCGCTTGGTCAACCCGGCTGAAAGGATGAACACATCGCAAGAAAAGATGATGCAGAAATCATAAACCCGTTAAGCGGCGACCATATATAAAGCCAGTCTCTCAAGTCAAACTGAGAAACTGGCTTGCCCATCATGTCGCTATTGGCTTTCTGCTTTGTCGCCGATGGATGCCCATTTGAGGTCATATTCCGCCCCATACGGATGGCGATGCAGATTCTTCACATACGGTTTTTGCAAAAAGGAGTTCACTTCATAGTACAGGGGAACAATCGCCGCCTGTTGGCCCGAACCCGTGCCGACAAGAAGTTTTTCCGCTTGAATCATCGTGTCTGTCTTCTCTTTTTGCGACGTGGTTGATTTGGCCTTTTTGATCAGTTGGTCAAAAGTCGGGTTTTTAAATTTCATATAGTTCAGCTTGGAGTTGGCTGTCCATATTTCCAAGAAGCCAATCGGATCGCTGTAATCGGCGAACCAGCTGGACATGGTCATGTCAAACTCGCCTTTCAGTTCATAAGCCACTTTGTTTTTCCGGGGAAGGGCATTCAACTTGATCTCCAACCCCAACTTTTCTTTCAATTGCTCTTTGATGGAAATGGCCACATTGCTCCGCTGATCGTTAAAACAAAGCATGACAATGGAATCCGGCGGGCGGGACAAGCCCAATTCCTTCAAGCCTTTATTGAAATACGCCTGGGCCAAGGCCGTATCGTGCTTGACAATCTCCCCGCCGGCAAGCTTGCGGAAAGATTGGGCCCCTTCTGTCATGGCGGGCGGAATCAACGCCCCTGCCGGTTTGGATCCATCTTTCAATACGGTTTCCACGATTTCGTTGCGGTCGACCGCCAAGCTGATCGCGCGCCGGATATTCGCATTCTTGAAAAATGATTTGGTTTCGTTCATCAGCAAATATTGGGAAGAAGCCAATTCCAGGTTAGTATAATCCTTGGTTTGCTTATAGGCGTAAACAAACTCGGAATCGATTTTGGTCGTGTCAGCCTCTCCGGCATTGTACAGATTGATCCTTTTGGACGTTTCCGCCTGGACGACCACGTCAACCTGTTGAAGCTGAACGGTATCCCGGTCCCAATAGGTTTCATTTTTGACCAAAGTCACTTGTGTCGGCGTGATGGATTGGATGATGAACGGACCGTTATAAACCATTTTGTCCGGGGTTTTTGTGTACTCATCCTTATACTTTTCCACAATGTCTTTTCGTAGCGGAAAATAGGTGGATTGCGTGGTCAAGCTCAAAAAGTGGTGTTCCGGTTGTTTCAACCGCACCTCCAGCGTTTTTTCATCAAGCGCCTTCACTTTCACTTGACTTGCCGATCCGGTGCCTTTGTTGTATTCCTCCGCACCGGCGATGGGATAAAGAATATAGGCGTACTCCGATTTGGTTTTCGGGTCTAACGCCCGCTTCCAGGCGTATTCAAAATCATGCGCCGTCACCGGCTCTTCGTCACTCCATTCAGCGTCATCACGCAATTTGAACGTGTACGTTTTTTTGTCCGGGCTGATCTTCACCTCTTCGGCCATTCCGTTGACGAGGCGATTGTTCGGTCCCAGTCGCATCAATCCTTCATTCACGTTGTACAAGACGTTCCAAGAAACGATATCCACATACTTGGCGCTGTCCAAGCTGGAAATCTGATTGCTTTCAGTAATGCGCAATATTTTGTTTTCGGAAGGGCCCTCTTGGGAATCGATCCACGGAATGCTACAGGAAGTTAATAAAGACATGGCCAACATGACAACAAAGATGGTTAAAAAGCCCTTTATCCGCATGATTTCCTCCTTCGAAACAAAGTGAATAATTATACCGATAAATGAATATATTTGATTTTATTCATTCAACACAATAAAGTAAAGTAATTTTGTTATACCAATTTATGATAAAAACATGGATAATTAAGTATTTATTAATAAAATGAAAATAATATTAACAAATCAAGTAAGATCATTCCTGACAAACGGGGACCTGCCCATAATCAAGCGGTCCCCAAAAACAAACAGCCTATCTTCATAACGATCACGTTATAAGAATATAGGCTTTTTTCATTTTCTCCCTCCCCTCGGAGCAGGCCATAGGGAAAGTCTCCGCGTTGGGTAAAGACGGGGGCCGCCGCGCCAAGTCGGCAACCAGTGAAGTGATGGTTGGACGAACAGGAACCTTTTCCTTGTCACGGGAACAGGCAAAGGTCATTGACATTTTAATTTGCAGGCATTATCATTTCACTAATAAATAATATCCGTTATTATTTATCGGATTAATTGATTTAAACAATTGCATACGTTGAAGTCTCTTATTGCGAGAAGGTGGAGGGAATGGCCCGATGAAGCCCAGCAACCGACTGTAATACCATTGTGAAATGGGGCACTCCGTAAGGGGCCGCGGTGAACAGCCGCGCAAGGCACGGTGCTAAATCCTGCAAAAACGTTTGTTTTGCGAGATAAGAGGCAAGGAAATCGTGTTCCGAGCCTCTGATTGAAGGGGCTCTTTTTTATGCCAACCTCCCCCTCATGCGCAATAAAAAGAACATCATTCATTTTCCCATCATTCAGTAAATGGGAAAAAAAGGAGGAGGATTTTTCATGAATAGTTTCAAGTCATTTTTGATCATTCTGATGACGGCTGCGCTCCTGGTGGCCGGCTGCGCCAATGAGCAAGATCGCGTCGCCCGGCAAAAAAACAACCATCCTGCGGGACAGATAAAGTCGACATCCCCTGCGGCCGCCTCTGGCGAGATTCCTAACAAGGTTAACAAGCCGTTAAAGATCGCGGCCATCACTCAATTATCCATCGGCACGTTTTCTTCGCAATATATAGCGGGTGTCACCGAACAAGTCAAGGCGTTCGGCGGAGAAGTACAAGTATATAACGCCGACAATGACCTGTCGAAAATGGCCTCATATGTTGACACCGCCGTAAACCAGAAAGTGGATGGCATCCTCTTGGACCATGGCCGAGCAGACGCGTTGGCGCCCAGTGTAAAAAAAGCGGTGGCCGCCGGAATTCCGGTTGTTTCCTTTGACAGTGATCTGGACATTCCGGGCGTCACCGTGATCGACCAAGATGATTACAGCCTAGCTTGGAACTCCCTGCGCACCATGACCCAAGATTTAAACGGAAAAGGAGAGATCGTGTATATCTGGGTGGGGGGTTTTGCACCGATGGAACGCCGCAATGTGATCTATGAAGCTTTTCAAAAACGGTATCCCCATATCAAGGAAGTGGCCCGTTTCGGAAACGCCAGTTCCAACACGGCCCTGGACACGCAATCTCAAATGGAGGCAATTTTAAAAAAATACCCCAACAAAGGGGATATTGACGCGGTGTTTGCGCCTTGGGACGAGTTTGCCAAAGGGGCGACCCGCGCCATTCAACAAGCGGGGCGAACGGAAATCAAGGTATACGGCATTGATCTCAGCGACGAAGATTTGCAATTCATGCAAAGTCTCAACAGCCCTTGGGTGGCCACCGCCGCGACGGACCCAGCAGAAGTGGGTCGGCTTCAGGTTCGATTCCTTTACCAAAAAATCGCCGGTGAATCGACACCGCAAGTGTACAGCATCCAACCCCATTTGGTGGAAAAAAGATGGTTGCCCACCGATCGGAAAGTTTCCATGAAGGATATTGGCAAGGTGATAAACGGATGGGGGCAATCCGATGCCGGAACTTCCCCATGGATGAAAAAATTGACAGAGGCGAATAAAAAATGACGGCATTAACATTAAAGCAAATCTCCAAATCATTTCATAACCATCCCGTCTTGCACCAAGTGGACTTCTCGGTTCAACCCGGGGAAGTCCACGCCCTCATCGGGGTTAACGGGGCCGGGAAAAGCACGTTGGTGAAGATCCTGTCAGGCGACATTCAAAAAGATCACGGATCGATTCGATTGGGTGAGCGTGACCTGGACATCCGCTCACCCATGGACGCCAAGCGGGAAGGGATCAGCATCGTGGTGCAGGAGGTGGACACCGCTCTCATCCCCACCCTTTCCGTGGCCGAAAATGTAACGATCGACGAATGCCTGCACGGCCCTTCCTTCTTTTCTTGGAAAAAGAGAAAACAAACGGCCCGAACACTCCTTTCGGAAGTGGGCATCCATTTGGCTGTGGACAAATTAGTCTCATCCTGCACCTTGGCCGAAAAGCAGATGATTCTGATCGCCCGGGCGATTGCCGGTCAGGTCAAGTTCCTGATATTGGACGAACCGACGGCGCCTTTGAGTGAAGTGGAAACAGCCACACTCTTTCAAGTCATCCGCCGACTGACGGACCGCGGTGTCGGCATCGTCTACATTTCCCACCGCTTAAACGAAATCAAAACCATTTCCGATCGGTTGACCATCCTGCGCGACGGCAAGGTCATCACGACCCAAAACACGAGCGAAATGGAACACGAAGAGATGATTCGCGCAATGCTCGGCAAAACGTTCTCTCCTTCCTCCGCCACGCCACACAAAAAGTTGGGCAAACCCTTAGCGGAAATCAACCAATTTCATGTTCACTCAACCGGCCAAACGCTCTCTCTCACTGTCTATGAAGGGGAAATCGTGGGCATTGCGGGACTGGTTGGAGCAGGCAAAACAGAAACGGCCCGCGCTTTGTTTGGGGCGGACCCCCATGACGGGACGTGGACGATCAAGGGAACCTCCCACCCGATTCAAAATCCGCAACAAGCGATTCGGGCGGGCATCTGTTTGATTCCCGAAGAACGGAGAAAAGAAGGCGTTTTGGTTGATTTCCCCGTCGTACAAAATTTGACACTTCCCAGCATCCGAAAACTTTCTCCCAAGGGTTGGATTAACCGGCGGAAAGAAATCTTGTTCGCTGAAGGGTTGATTGAGCGCTTGGGCATAAAAACCCCCTCCCCCTTCCATTCGGTGCGGCGGCTAAGCGGAGGAAATCAACAGAAAGTATCCATTGGCAAATGGCTGGACACCCACAGCCACTTGGTTATTTTTGATGAACCCACCAAAGGCATCGATATCGGGGCCAAGGAAGACGTCTTTCAACTGATCCGCGAACTGGCCCGCCAAGGGAAGGGAATTATTTACTTCACCAGTGAATTTTCCGAGTTGTTGACCATCGCGGACCGCATACTCGTCATGGACCATGGGCAGTTCGTTTCCGAATGGAAAAACGAAGAGGCGACGATGGAAAAATTGATGCATGCAGCGACAGGAGGTTATTATGGAACAAGCGCTCAATAAACGGAAAACACTCAAAAACGGAAAACAAACCACCGGACTGGCGGCCTCTTTTTTGCACCGATATGGAACGCTGCTGGTGATCTTATTGACAATCCTGGTCTTCAGCTTAACGAACGAGAAGTTTTTAACTTATCAAAATTTCACCGATATCTTGCGGTCGATCTCCATCATCACTTTGCTCTCCATCGGAATCACCCTCTCCCTGATTGTGGGTGGGTTTGACCTGTCCGTCGGCTCAACTGCCAGCCTCGCCACCGTCACCAGTGCGATCGTGCTGGTCTGGTACCGGCAGGAAACATGGGCGGCCATCCTTGTCCCTCTCTGCATTGGGATCATTATCGGTTTACTCAATGCTCTATTGGTGGTCAAAATCAAAATCCCCGATATGCTGGCCACGTTGGCCGTGATGTATATCATCAATGGGTTGCATTTGACCTGGACCAAAGGTTATTCCATTTACAACAATATGCCGTTGGGCGACGGAACCACCGCACCGGGTCAATTTTTGCCCTCGTTTTTATTCATCGGCCAGGGAGAACTGGGGAATGTCCCTTTTCCGGTGATCTTCATTCTCATCCTTGTCGCTCTCGTCCATGTCATCCTCAACCACACGCGTTTTGGCAGACTGCTGTACATGACGGGAGGAAACCGGGAAGCGGCCCGTCTGTCGGGCGTACCCGTCAACCGTTATCGAACCTATGCCTATGTGTTAAGCGCGCTGTTTGCCACGCTCGCCGGAATCGTACTGGCTGCCCGCATCGGCACTGGCCAGGTCTCCGCCGGCGCTCCGCTCTTGATGGATGGGGTATCCGCGGCATTTATCGGGTTTTCCGTGCTTGGAGCCGGCAAGCCGAATGTCATCGGCACTTTTATCGGCGCCGTGTTGATCGGCGTCCTGCTCAATGGGCTGACCATGCTGAATGTGCCTTATTACGCACAAGATATCGTTAAAGGCGCCATTTTGCTCGGAGCCCTGGCCTTGATGTATGTTCAGAGGCAAAACGCTTAAGCGACCCCGCCGTCAAGCCTCTCATCACATCAAAAAAGGTAGACGGACCAAGCCGTCTGCCTTTTTTTCATGCCAACGCCGAAATAAAATGACTGGATCGCCGAATAGAAGATGAAGATCGCACTAGCAGGTATGGCTGATGGATTTAAAGAAGCCTTCGATAGTTGATATCGGAAGGCTTCATAAAGGAAAAGCTTCTTCTTTCATCGAACATTAGGTTTTCAATAATCCCAATGATTAGATTAGGATATGCCATTGGACAGCTTTTGGCTCCTCTTAGCAAAAATCAAGAAATAAAAGGAAATAATTAATAAACAGCAAGAACATGCAATTTTGAGACTCCACACGGCTGAAGCCGTGGGATTCTTGGATAGTGAATGTCCTCAATCCATTTCTGCTTTGGACAACTTCCAAGTTCAGGGCTGTTTCATCAGCCCATCCCATACAGTTCTACAACATCGTTGCATGTACCCATATGGGCGGCGTACCTAT
>NZ_JBHTBW010000040.1:0-108218 GCF_042665195.1 Laceyella putida | reverse complement strand
GGCGACTTGGCTCTTACCTCGGTTGGACTTTCACCAACTAGCAATTAACGGCTTGCTGGGCACGCTGAAAAAAAGCCATCATCAAGTCAGTCTGACTTGATGATGGCTTTTTTGGTTACGATGATCCGCCACATCCCCCGCCGCCACAACTGGAACTGGAACAACTGGAGCTGGAGCAACTGGAACCGCCATGGTCTCCACCGCTTCCTCCATCGTTGCCACTTGAGCAACCTGAAACATAGGAACAGCCGCTGTAGGTGTGACTGCCGCCATCTGTGCTGGACCTCAACTGGAGCCTCTGATATTGCGCGGCAAACTCGTCTTCATGGTAAGTGGATAAAAACAGCACACCGGTCAACATGATGAGGGCCTCATCTGGATGCGGCACCAACGAATGGCGGTATCGCTTGAACCGGCTCACGCTTGGGCCTTCTTTCGCCACCGCCTCGTCTATCTTGGCCAATTTCTCTTTCAGATAGTGAATAAGGAATGAAACCAACTTGCCGACATGCGGCACATTTTCCTGAGTATGCGCATTGAAATACCGGTTGGCAATCTCCGTCACGGATTCCTCTTTCAACTCTTGGATCACATCGCGATGGAGCGGATGGCGCAAGAAAGCGCCCCATGTTTGCACGCTGAATTTGGTCGGCTTAAACAGACAGACATAGATTGTGTCAAACCAGGCCCGCTCATGGGGATTAAACGGCTGGTCACCGTCATTGGGGGCATGGTGCAAGGTCGTCTTCAGGAAGCGGCGCGAAAAATCGTCATATTCGCGGGTAAACATCAGCATCTCATGCCACACTTCATCCACTTCCCGGCTGTACATCGGGACATTTTTCATGAGCGCCGTTATCACCAAATACCGCTTCCACTCAAACCAACGGTTATCCCACTCCGTCAAACTAATTTTATGCTCCCGAATCACCCGTTCTTTTACGCGTTCCACATACGTTTCATCCAAGGATTTGTCCAAATGTTCAATGAACGCTTTCAATTCCTGGCCAAATTCCTCATTGTGCTCTTGCATCCCCAAGTCCGGCAAGGTATACACCTGTCTGGGGCGGGGCTTTTTGGCTGAGCGGTAAAGCGCATTGACCAAAATGATGATCGCAATAAAAAATGCCAGCAAAATAAAGGCCACTACCTCCATGATGATCACCCTTTCGCTTCATCTATTATTGTAAACAATTTCCGAGCGGTTGGGCACTGGCAGATGTTTAAAAAGTGAGAAACTCCCCGACAACTCGGGGAGCCCCTCGTTTAATCACAATATTTATCGTAAGCGCTGGTCAGATTGGCCGCGATTTCTTCAAGTGGCACGTTTTCAATTTCATGGCGGTGTACCATATGTACCAGCTTGCCATCTTTTAAGAGCGCAAACGACGGGGACGATGGGGGTTGCCCTTCAAAGTAAGAGCGCGCCCGCTCCGTCGCTTCCCGGTCTTGGCCGGCAAATACGGTATACCAATGATCCGGCACTTTATCATGTTTTAACGATAGCGCGACGGCCGGCCGAGCCAAACCGGCGGCACAACCGCACACCGAGTTGACCACAACCAGGGTGGTTCCTTGCGCGCCTTCCCCTGTCAGCGCCGCATCCACTTCTTCGGGAGTGCGCAGTTCCTTCACGCCGATGGAAGTCAGTTCATCACGCATATGTTGAACCATCATCTGCATTTGTTGCAGGTAAAAGTTTTCTGTCACTTCTCTTCCCTCCTTTCCTTTATTCTATCCCATCCCTGCCTGAACTTAAATCCCTTTGATGACGGCCAGCGGTTTGCACTTGGCCACAACCGATGCCAAACCCGCGCCGACAACGGAATCAATGATTTGGTCAACATCTTTGTACGCCTGTGGACACTCGTCCAAAATGTCTCTCAAGGTCCGTTGGTTGACCAAAATCTCCTCATCCGTGCCCACTTTCATCGACTGGGCAAATTGCTCGATCGTGACCACTTGTTTCGTCGCTTTGCGCGAACGGACACGCCCCGCTCCGTGGCAAATGGAATAGAAATTCTTTTCTCCAGCCTTTTCCCCCACCATGATATAAGAGGAGGTGCCCATCGAACCGGGGATGAGCGCGGGATGACCCGTTTCCTTATAAGGTTTGGCATTGAGGAAATGACCCGCCGGCAACGCGCGCGTCGTGCCTTTACGGTGAACCAGCATCGCTTGGTTGCGGTGAAACTCCTGCAAGGCATAGTTATGCATCAAGTCATACAAGACGGGCATCTCAAAGTCGGAACCAAACACGTCCTTTAAGCCTTGGCGCACGCCAAACGCAATCATGTGACGATTGACTACCGCATAATTCAAGGCGGAGTACATCAGGTTGAGATACCGTTGCCCTTCGTCCGTCTGGATCGGCGCATACACCAAGGTGGGATCTGGATTTTCGATTCCCCACATCTCCATCGCGCGACGGAAGTCACGGGTGTATTGGGGTCCCATCATCCCGCCCCAGGCACGGGAACCGGAGTGGATCATCACCACCACTTGTCCGTCAAACATGCCCCATTTTTCCGCGATATCCCGCTTCTCTTCATTGATGGAGAGGGCCTGCAACTCAACAAAGTGATTTCCGCCACCCAACGTCCCGATCGTTTGCCAACCGCGCTTCCACATCTTCTCTGGAATATATTCGAGATAATCCGTGTCAAACTTAAACTTGGCATGTTCCACATGGGTGAGGGAACGGCTCTTTTTCGATGGCTTCTCATCCGGGATGTAGGAGACGGGCAACCCCTCGATCCCCTCGGCCACCACCTTTTCGATCTCCACATCTTGATAAGCGGAAGATTGGCGTTCGTTGACGGGAACAACCTTTTCAATCGATTCAATCATCTCACGCCGGAGCGACTTAGACTGAATGTCTTCCTCCCTTAGCGGTGTCAAATGCACCCTCATCCCACAACCGATATCGGAACCGACAATGGAGGGGGAGACAAATCCGTCTTTCATTTTCCATACCGCTGTCGTCCCTATGCACGTGCCCACCCCCACATGGGCATCGGGGGTATAGCTCATATACACATTGCGCGGGATGCGCAAATTGTTATCCGCCATGTCATAAACCCGTTGTTCCAATGAAGCGAACACTTCTTCATTGGCAAAGACATGCAATGTTCCATGTGGCAACGACAGTTCACGGTGGTTATTGTCATGTTGTTTGATCATGTGCACTCTCTTCTCCTTTAAGTCAGTAATCATCACGCAAGAGTCGCGAAGAGAGAATCCTGTAACTGGGTTGGCGAAATGAAACGCACACTGACACATTCGTGACAAAACTCATTTTTTTGACTCAAATGCCCGTGGAAACAGCCACTCCATCTGAATAATTATACACCTTTTTTTGTAGGAACCCATTTTTCACTTGAAATTTTTCAAAAAGAACCTCACCGAAACGGAGCGAAAAATTTTTTTTGGAAATGCACCCCTAAGAAAAACGCCCCCGGAGCCTGCTTGCTCCAGGAGCGGTTCTTTTACCGATTATCCACGCGTTCGGGATATAAATCGTGCTGCGCCAATCGTTGTTCGGCGATCCGTTCCCAACGCGTTCCCGGCTTGCCGTAATTGACATAGGGGTCGATGCTGATGCCGCCGCGCGGCAGGAATTTGCCCCAGACTTCAATATATTTGGGATCCATTTTCTCGATCAAATCCTTCATGATCGTCACAATGCAGTTCTCATGGAAATCCCCATGGTTGCGGAAACTGAACAGATACAGTTTGAGCGATTTGCTTTCCACCAGCTTTTGGTCAGGCACATAACTGATATAAATCGTGGCAAAATCCGGCTGATTGGTGATGGGGCATAAGCTGGTGAACTCCGGGCAATTGAACTTCACATAATAATCCGTGTCGGGATGTTTGTTGTCAAAGGTTTCCAACACATCAGGATTATAATGGAAGTCATACTCCGTTTTGCCGCCGAGGGCATGGAGATTGAGTTCCGCCTGTTGTTTTTCGTTCATCGCGCTTCCTCCTCACACCCGTTCATAACGGGCATACGCTTCATTGGTTTCTTCCACTTCCACCCATTTGACGCTGGGTCGGTTCTCTTTTTGACGGCATAACTCCTCGATCGCCAGAAAAAACACTTCCGCCACTTTCTCCGTTGTCGGGGCATGCCCCCCTTGTTCCGGGTCAAACTCCGGAAACTCATTCAACAAATGGTGATCATATTTTTCCTCAATTGCATGCTTCACCTGACGAAAGTCGATCAACATCTGCTGTTCGTCCAATTCATGCCCTTCCACGCAAAAAGTGACTTTGTAATTGTGCCCATGGAGCCGTTCACATTTTCCCGCGCCAGGCACACGGTGCGCGCAGGAAATCCAAAAGTGTTTGACTAACGTATATTTCCCAGGCATCGTTCTCACCCGATCTTCTTTTTATATGGGATGGGGTCTTCAGCGCCATTCTCCGCAAACCCCTTCAAGCGCAAGAGACAGCTGTCGCATTCCCCACAAGCCTCCGCGTCCCCCACATAGCAAGAAGTCGTCAATTCATAGGGAACACCGAGCGCAAGGCCCCGCTCGATGATTTCGCCTTTGGTCAGCGAGATGAGCGGCGTCTCTATCCGCAATTTCTCATCAGAGGTGACGCCCAGTTTCGTCGCGAGATTGATCGTCTCCTCCATCGACTGGATAAATTCCGGTCGGCAATCGGGATAGCCGCTGTAATCGACTGCATTGACACCCGTGTACAGCACCTTGGCCCCGATCACTTCCGCATAGGCGGTTGCCAGCGAAAGGAAGATCAGATTGCGGGCGGGCACATAGGTGGACGGAATCTCGTCACCCACGCCGGACGTGGGCACCTCCATCGACTGATCCGTCAGGGCGCTGCCACCGATTTGGCCGAGGAAGGAGACGTCCACCACTTTGTGGCGGTCAGCCACGCCATAGTGTGCCGCCACTTTCCGCGCGTGTTCCACTTCCTTATCATGGCGTTGATTATAATAAAAGGTAATGGGGTACAGCTCATATCCTTCCGCCTGAGCCATCCCCATGCAAGTCGTGCTGTCCAAACCGCCGCTCAACACGATCACGGCTTTTTTGCTCATGTCCATTCACACTCCTCTTGCGTTTGGATCCCAGATGACTTTATGCAATTGCAAATTCAATTTCACATGCGTCAGATGTGCTGCCAACATCAATTCTACCAGGCGGGCGGGCGGCATCGTCTCCCAAACGGGACTGAACAGCGGCACACCCCGTTTGACCAGCCGGTTCACCACCTGCACCGCCACATCAAAATCGGCCTCATCCGCGATGACAAACTTGACTTCATCCGTTTCGCGCAGGAAAGCGAAGTTCTCCTCGATCATCTTGTCCTGTTCCCCGCTGGCTGGCAATTTGTAATCCAGGACAAACCGCACCTTTTTCCCCAGATCGGGCTCGGCTTCCCGCCATTCGTGAAACGGGGCCAGATGGATGGCTCCGTTTGTTTCGATGTGAAGGTCCCGCACTTCCTCCACGCGCGCCAAAGCTTGGATCAGGAGCAGCGATTTCTCTCCGTGAATGAGCGGTTCGCCACCCGTGAGGCAAATGTGGTGGTTGCCATACCGCTTCACTTCATTGACGATGTCGGCAATCGTGGCGAAATACTCCGGTTTGGCGGGCGCATAACTGTAGGGCGTGTCACACCATGTGCAGCGCAGGTTGCAGTTGAACACCCGCACAAACGTCGTCGGATACCCCGCCCGTGTCCCTTCTCCCTCAACCGTTTGGAATATTTCCACCATGGGGATTTTCACTTCATCTATGGATCGATGCGCTTGTGGCACAAATGCACCTCTTCTCTTGCAACAAAATGGGGCAACACCAACAGTTGCCTCTATGAAAAACAACCTACTAGCCATGCTAGCAAAAGGGCTTCCCTCTCTGCAATAGGAAGATGATTGGCAATCAAAAAAAAGCGAAAGACCGCCTGGGATGCGGACGGTCTGGGCTCGCTATTCGCTGACTGCTCCGCAGGCTTTTTCCACATTCTCCTGTTCTTGACACATAAATATAGTTTGAAATAGAATAAGAAGTCCAGTTTTTCTAAAATCCATTCCATTTTGGAGGCTTGCATGAAAACGAGACGACAACTGAAACAAGAAGCAAGAAACGCCCTTAAGGGAAATTGGGGGCTCGGTGTTGCCATTACCTTATTTGTCTTTATCGCCAGCGTTTTTTTGGAATTCTTTCCGCCTTATTCAACAGAAGTACACTATGAAGTCCAAACGACATGGAAAGACCTGGCGTCGCCCCTTTGGCTGTATTTGGTCGTCAGCGCGCTTACCATTGGCGAAGTGAAAGTCTTCCTGCAACTCAGCCGTTATGAAAGAACGCGGTTTTCCGACATCTTTACCTTTTTCACCAGCGGAAGACAATACTTTCGCGCCGTGGGTGCGTATTTCTTCACGATTCTCTACACCTTGTTGTGGTCTTTGCTGTTGATTATCCCTGGTATCATCAAAGCCTACTCCTATTCGATGACCTACTATCTCATCAATGACGACCCCAACCTTTCGATCCATCAAGCCATCACAAAAAGCCGACAAATGATGGATGGGCACAAGTGGAAATACTTCGTCCTGCAACTGAGCTTTATTGGCTGGGCCCTTCTGGGCATTTTGACGCTCGGGATCGGCTTCCTCTGGATTGCCCCTTACATGTCGGCCACCTCGGCGCAGTTTTATCTTAACCTGCGCAATCAAGCAGAACCGGCACCGGTCCAAGAGTGATGGGTGGAACACAAATAGAGTCATCCATGTGGATGGCTCTTTTTTCATCCATGAATTGGCCAACCGACAAGCAAGGAAATTTCGGGATGCGGATGAGAACGAAGAAACCCTCACTTGCCGAACTTTCGCCAACCGGCAACAGCAAAGGATATACTAGAAAATATCTCACAA
Source organism: Laceyella putida (assembly GCF_042665195.1). Lineage (NCBI taxonomy): Bacteria > Bacillati > Bacillota > Bacilli > Caryophanales > Thermoactinomycetaceae > Laceyella > Laceyella putida. The sequence continues at coordinate 101,305 of NZ_JBHTBW010000040.1, read as the reverse complement.
AACAGAAGGAGAGTGAATCCATGACCATCCTATGGTTTTTGCTCGCTGGGATCGCGGAGATTGGCGGAGGTTATCTCGTATGGCTTTGGTTGAGGGAAGGCAAACCCTACCCTTTCGGCATCATGGGCGGACTCGCATTGGTGTTGTACGGAGTGATCGCCACATTCCAAACCTTTCCTTCATTCGGTCGCGTTTACGCCGCCTATGGGGGCATTTTTATTGTGCTGTCCATATTATGGGGATGGGGGGTCGATAAGAAGACCCCTGATTTTTATGACTGGCTGGGCGGAGCGATTTGCCTGATGGGCGTGGCCGTGATGTTATGGGGACCGAGAAATTAAATGGAAGCGGCGAAGAAGTTAGTTATGGCGTCGATGGATGGGAAAAAGGAAGAATGCATTGATCCTGTTCCGCTCGATTCTGGCATTTCCCTATCATCCGGATACTACATTTAACTTATTAGAGATTCGTGGACACATTACTTGGCGGAACTTTCGCCAAACCCGATGTCCCTTTTTCTATAACTTCCCAAGTCACACCTTCACCGCATCCGCGATCAACGAGACAAAGCCCAGCTTCCCCCCTTGATTGCGATGATCAAACCGATAGGACCGATAGATCATCCCATCACGCGGGTCCCAGTCCGTATGGTGGAATTGGCCCCGCTCATCACAGTACTCCAATAACCGCACCCGATAGCGAGTCTCGCAAGTGATTTTTGGAGCGTCAGCATTGGCGAGAACATCATCATCCCCATCGTTTCCAAACAGGCTACTTCACCCCCATCCCCGCTAAAATCCTTCCCACCCGTTTAACCCCTTCCTCCAGCATGGCGTGTGGGATATGGCCAAAGCGCACTTGAAAGCCGCGCACGGGCTTGACCACGGCAAACGCTTGATCCGGCATGACAAACACTTGCTCTTGAAGACAACGCTCAAAAAAGGTGAGCCCGCAGAAAGTAGCAGGCGCATACACCCATACGGCCACTCCCATCTCAGGCGGAACCACTTTATACGCTGGCGGCAACCAACGCCGCAAGCTGGCGAGCAATTCATCCCGCGCCTGGCGCAATTGCCCGCGCCTCCGCTCCAGATAATGAGCGAGTTCCAACTCTTCCCACACCTGCAACACCAATTGTTGCCCAATCACCGAGGTAACCGTGTCCGACAGGTATTTGCCGCGCCGAAACCGTTCAATATGAACCGAAGGCACCACCAGATAGCCTAACCGCACATTGGGATGCAGAATGGTGCTGAAAGAAGAGACATAAATCACCTCGATTCCCGGTTCTTCTTGGGCCAGGCACGCCAGCGGCAAGGGGGGACGCGGGGTGTAATACAATTCCCCATAATATTCATCCTCTATGATGGTCAATTGAAACTGCCGCGCCAGCTGCAACACTTGCCGCTTCTTGGACTCGCTCCAGGAGCTTCCTGTCGGGTACTGGCCATGCGGCATCACATATAAGGCACGAAGTGGGTGGGCTTCACACATCGCCCGCAAATGCGCGATATCGATTCCCGTATGGTCATGCCGAATCGGAACCAACCGCGCCCCTTTGTCCCGAAACGCTTCCAACACAGGCAAATACCCCATATCCGGGACGCCGATCGCACTTTCTGGCGACAGCAATTGTTCCGCCACAAGGGAGATGGCCTGCTGGCTCCCGTTCACCATGCAAATCGTCTCCACTTCCGTCCAAAAGCCCCGCCCTGCCAACAATCCTTGAATCTTGGACCTTAATGCCGACAAGCCAAACGGGTCGTGCGATTCCACTTGCCACGAAGCTTCCACCGCCCGGCTGGCCACCTGTTTTAAGATGCGGGCGATCTCCTCCTCCGGCGGCAACGAGATTCCGGATAGCGGAAACATCCCCGGCAATCGGGCCGCCTCTTTGATCCGCGCCAGCAGTTGAAACCGATTTTGCTCCCGCTTGGGGGAAATGAGCGGCACATGGGGAGACAGGCGCGGATTGACGACCGTCCCATGGCGGGTCCGGCTCGTGATCCAATCTTCTTCTTGCAGGATACGGTATGCTTTCTGCACCGTTTCCGCGCTCACTTGCAACCGCCGCGACAATGAACGCACCGTCGGCAGGGATGCTCCCGCTTTCAATTGGCCAGACCGAATGGACTCCACCACTTGCTGCGCGATTTGCTCAGCCAAGGAAACCCGGCTTGCCCGATCCAGATGAATAAAAGGAATTGACAATCTCCTTTCCCCTCCCTATACTCTTAAAAATTTGCCTTCATTGTTCTGCCATTTTCTCTTGAGCAGAACAATGGATGGAGGAGGAACCCAATTGAAGTCACATTCATCCGCTTGTCCATTTCACATGTTATTAAACAAAGAAGCTGGGCGTCCCATGCGCCGCATAACGAAAAAAACCCACGATGAAGAGAGGATGGAACGCCTGCTCCGCACCGCCCGTGTCGGTTATCTGGGCCTGGTGGATGAGGAGGGAACCTATGTGGTCCCACTCAACTACATCCGGCATCAGGGATCCATTTATTTCCACGGCAGCGACAGCGGCAGAAAAACAGATGCCCTGTGCGCGGCCACGGGTCCGCTCTGCTTTACCATCGCTGAAGAACACGGCACCAAAGTATCCACCATCCCGGCTGAGACCGGCACCTCTTATACCAGCGTCATGCTGTTTGGCGCGATTGAACAAGTCAGCGATCTCACCGAAGCCACCCACGCCCTGGACGCCATGCTGTCCAAATATGTTCCCGGGTACTTTTCATCCCCGTTGGCTGAAGCCCATGTGGAGAAATACCGTTCCGGCATGGGCAGCAAAACGGTGGTCTATCGCTTGGTTCCGGATAAAATCACGGCGAAACACGATCCCTCTAACTTGGAAGAACTCTTTTATGCCGGGCGAACGCAACAGGACGACTTAAAAAAATCATGACGGCATGGGTAATCCTTCCTATCCTTGTCCAGACTGAAAATGAGGAGGGAATCATGTGGAGAAACTGACTGATGATATGTATATTTGGACCTTTACCGCGGATGAGGCGGAAGTCATCAAGTTCGCCCTGCATCAAGCCTATAAACAATTGAAAGACTATGACGATGAATGGCATCAAGAACAAGTGAACCGCATCAAAGACCTGCTGGTGAACCGTTTTGAAGTCGAATTGTGAGCATGTGGAAAGAACGCCCACCAAACCCAGGGCGTTCTTCTTTATTCTTCGCATTTCAGTTGCGCCAAACCTTTCCGCCGCATCGCCGGCGGTCTCCGCTCGTCACAAGAGACGCGTCAGTCATCCTCTCCATCCTCCCAATCCGTTAACCTTGGGTGCTTGCGCTTTCCTTTTTTCGTTTTATCCCCTTTGTCATCATCGCCATGATCAACGGGCATGGTTTCATTCGTCGGGACAGCCGGGTCAGAATGGGTTTGCGTTTGCTTCGCCGCGCCCGCCCCTTTGGCGACAGCCAAAGCGATGATGAAAATGCCCAAGAACACAAAGGAAGAGACATACATTTTGCGATATTTTGCCTTGCTTAAGGAAGGGAGCGTCCCCACTTTTGACTTTTCCAACTGAGACTGATACAAGGTAAAAAGAAAAGTAAAGACAAAACCAAGGAAACAACCCAATGCCACCAATTTCATGCTGTCGCATTCCCCTTCCATCTTCTTTCTGTTTCTTATGTAATGTCACCAGTGCAAGACCCCTTGCCATTCAAGGGGCCATCCTTACGCGCGCACCATTTTGCCCATGCGTTGGGCCGATTCTTTCAATCGGGGCACAAACTGCACCATCTTTTTGACATTCATGCGGGAAACAGGTCCTGACACCGCAAGCGCCGCCACCAATCTTCCTTGCCGCGAGAAAATGGGCACACTCACCGCCGCCGTGCCCGCTTCCCGCTCTTCCACGCTGATCGCGTACCCATCTTCGCGAATCCGCTTTAACTGCTCTTGAAATACCCCTCGATCCACATTGTCCGGCCAACTGGGGTCCGCAAGCAATTCTTGCACATCCTCCTCGCCGGCATAGGCCATCAACACCTTGCTGGAAGCCCCCACTGAGAGCGGCATCCGCGCTCCGACCGGCGCAACGCGGCGAATCGCTTGTTTGCTTTCCACGGCTTGGATGCGAATCCGCTCTTTTCCGATGCGGAGATAGAGGCTGACCGTTTCATCCAACTCATCGCGCAGCCGCTCCATTTCGGGCAGAAACAAGACGGCCGGTTCATCCGACTGATTGAGGCTGGTGGCCAACTCCCAGATGCGAAACCCCAGTTGATACTTGTCCGTCTCCGCATCCCGTTTCACAAACCCTTTGCCCTCCAATGTCGCCAGCAGGCGGAACACCGTGCTTTTATTCAATCCGGTACGCTCAGCGATCTCCATCATGCCAAGACTTCCCTCATCCACAAAACAAAGCAGGATATCCAAAGCCCTTTCTGCTGCACGGACGGTTGATTTCTTCTCTTCGCTCACCGTTCACCCCTCCGGTTTCACTGTACGAAACATGTTTTCCAACCATTATACCGAAAAATGATAAATATACATACAACCAACCCCATATAATTGATGACAACCTACATGATGAAGTAGTTATTTTTTGAAGAAAGAAGGCTATACAACTTTTCAAAACCATTGTATAATAAGGACGGAATTTAGAACTCGGTTTCATCAGATGAAACACATCTGAACCACACTTCTCTTGCTAAAAGGAGGTTCCACGATGACAAACGATCTATATCAAGTTCGCTCCAAACTGAAAGTCGGGGAGCAAGAGTATGTTTACTATCGCCTGAACGGGCTGGAAGAGCAAGGGGTTGGGCCCGTGTCCCGTTTGCCTTTCTCCATCAAGGTATTGCTGGAAGCGGCCGTGCGCCAATATGACGGCAAAGCGGTTACCAAAGAGCACATTGAACAACTGGCGACTTGGGCCGACAAACGCTCTGACAAAGAAATCGCGTTTAAGCCGGCTCGTATCGTGTTGCAAGACTTCACGGGCGTTCCCGCCGTTGTCGACTTGGCTGCGCTCCGTTCCGCCATGGCCCGCGTCGGTGGCAATCCTGAACGGATCAATCCGCTTATTCCGGTTGACCTGGTGATCGACCACTCCGTCATGGTTGACAAAGCGGGAACCAACGATGCGCTTGAGTACAACATGAATTTGGAGTTTGAACGCAATGAAGAACGTTATCGTCTGCTCAGATGGGCGGCAGAATCCTTGGATAATTTCCGTGCCGTCCCACCGGCAACCGGCATCGTGCATCAGGTCAACTTGGAATACCTGGCAAATGTGGCGGCGACCCGTGAAATCGATGGCGAAACCGTAGTTTTCCCTGACTCTCTCGTCGGAACCGATTCCCACACAACCATGATTAACGGGTTGGGCGTTGTCGGCTGGGGTGTGGGCGGAATCGAGGCAGAGGCTTGCATGTTGGGGCAACCCCTGTACTTCGTCACTCCGGAAGTCATCGGCTTCAAACTGACTGGCCAATTGGCAGACGGCGCCACCGCAACCGACTTGGCGCTCACCGTCACCGAGATCCTACGCAAAAAAGGCGTTGTCGGCAAGTTTGTCGAGTTCTATGGCTCCGGTTTGTCCAACCTCAGCTTGGCGGATCGCGCTACCGTCGCCAACATGGCTCCTGAATACGGCGCGACGATCGGTTTCTTCCCCGTCGACGATGAGGCCTTGAACTACCTGCGCAACACGGGCCGTGATGAAAACCTGATTGCCTTGGTAAAAGAATATTACCAAGCGCAAGGCTTGTACCGTACGGATGAAACGCCGGACCCTGTTTTCACCGATACGGTTGAACTGGATCTCAGCACCGTCGTCCCAAGCTTGTCCGGTCCAAAACGCCCACAAGACCGAATCGAACTGTCCCGCATGAAAGACTCCTGGAATGACACGTTGCGCAAACCGATCGAAGAGCGCGGATTCGGCTTAAGCGAGGAAGAGTGCGGCAAATCGGTTCAAGTGAGCCGTGAAGATGGCACCACTTATGAATTGAAACAAGGTTCCGTCGTGATCGCGGCCATCACCAGCTGCACCAACACTTCCAACCCATCCGTGATGGTCGGCGCCGGTTTGGTGGCGAAAAAAGCGATTGAAAAAGGGCTCAGCGTGAAACCTTTCGTAAAAAGCAGCTTAACCCCTGGCTCCAAAGTGGTGACCGACTACCTCACCCAAGCTGGCTTAATCGAACCATTGGCCAAACTGGGCTTCACCGTGGCGGGCTACGGCTGTGCCACCTGTATCGGCAACAGTGGTCCGCTCTCGGATGATGTAAGCAAAGCGATCGAAGAAAACGACCTGACCGTCGCTTCCGTCCTATCCGGTAACCGGAACTTCGAAGGCCGGATTCATCCATTGGTCAAAGCCAACTATCTGGCTTCACCTCCATTGGTCGTGGCCTACGCGCTCGCCGGAACGGTCAATATCGACTTTGAAAATGAACCAATCGGTTACAACCAAGCGGGAGAAGCCGTTTACTTGAAGGACATCTGGCCAAGCACGCATGAAATCAGCCAAGTGATGAGTGCGGCCATCAGCGCCGAGCAGTTCCGCAAACAATATGCGCAAGTGTTTGATGCGAACGAACGCTGGAACCAACTGCCCACACCAAAAGGCGTCTTGTATGAATGGGATGAAGACTCGACCTATATTCAAGAGCCGCCATTCTTCGTCGACATGTCTCCTGACGTGAAAGAAATCAAACCGATAACGGGCGCAAACATCCTGGCCCTGCTCGGCGATTCCGTGACCACGGACCATATCTCCCCGGCGGGCAGCATCGCGCCAACCAGCCCGGCTGGACGCTATCTGCAAGAGAAAGGCGTATCTGTCAAGGACTTCAACTCTTACGGTTCCCGCCGCGGTAACGACCGCATCATGACCCGTGGAACCTTCGCCAACATCCGCATCCGCAACCAAATGGTGCCTGGCTCCGAAGGTGGCGTAACCGAGCATGTGCCAACCGGAAAAGTGCAATCCATCTACGAAGCGGCGATGGAATACAAAAAATCCAATACGCCATTGGTGGTCATTGCGGGCAAAGAATATGGTACCGGATCTTCCCGTGACTGGGCTGCCAAAGGAACCAACTTGCTTGGTGTGAAAGCGGTCATCGCCGAAAGCTTTGAACGGATTCACCGCAGCAATCTCGTCGGCATGGGCGTTCTGCCGCTACAATTTGCGAACGGCGCCAGCTGGCAATCCCTCGGTCTCACAGGTAAAGAGAAAATCGATATCGCTGGCTTAAACGACCAAGTCACCCCTGGCCAAACCTTAACCGTGACCGCAACCAAACCGGACGGGTCTTCCATCCTGTTCGACGTGATCGTCCGCCTCGACAGCGTCGTCGATGTGGAATACTATCGCAATGGCGGCATCCTGCAAACGGTATTGCGTCAAATCTTGGGTGACAAAGAAACAGTGAAAGCTTGAAGATGAACATCCGCGATCTTCATCATGCCCAGATCACCGTCCCCAAAGGCCAAGAGGAAGAAGCCCGGCAATTTTACTGTGAACTCCTTGGTCTCCCGGAGCTGGCCAAACCCGCTTCTCTTCAAGGACGCGGTGGCTTCTGGCTTCAGGTGGGAGAAAGGGAAGTTCATGTGGGTGTCGAAGAGGGCGTGGAACGGAACCGCACCAAAGCCCATCTCGCTTACCTCGTCGATGATCTGGCCGCTTGGCGCAAACATCTGCACCATGGGATCCCCCTTGTCGATTCCGTACCCATCCCGGGGCATGATCGATTTGAGTTTCGTGACCCATTTGGGAATCGCGTTGAGATGATACAAATGCTATGATAAAAGCAGTGCCTATGATGGCACTGCTTTTTACATGCTTGCAATTTATGATGACAGGTGATCAACAATGCATTTGTTTTCCAATTTCTCGCAATCGCTCAATCAATTGCCTTTTCTCCTGACGGCCATTTTAATCGGGTTGACGGTACATGAATTTTCCCACGCTTATGTGGCGACCCGCTTCGGCGACCCCACTCCCCGGAATGATGGGCGCTTAACCTTGAATCCAGCCGCCCATCTCGACCTGTTCGGGACGCTTTTCTTCATCTTCTTCCAATTTGGGTGGGCAAAACCGGTCCTGGTCAACCGCCATTACTTTCGCCGTCCGCGCTTGGCCGGCATTCTCGTCACGTTTGCCGGCCCGCTCAGCAATCTGATTGTCGCTTTTCTGTTTCTTTTGCTCTGGATGACCACCTACAACGTCGGCTTGTTGGACGGTGTATCAGCGCAAGCCAACTATATTGTGGACTCCTTGTTCGGCAAGATTGTCCACGTCAATGTGTTGCTTTTTTTCTTTAACCTTTATCCACTTCCGCCACTCGATGGGTACCGCATCGTGGAAGATCTGGCTCCCCGCCGCGCGCGAGCCAAGATGGGCCAATATGAACAATGGGGGATTTTCGTTTTCTTGCTTCTGGCCATCACCCCGCTCGGCCGGTTTGTCTTCGGCCCCATGTTCACTTATGCGATCCCCACGACAATCGAGGCGATGAGCCATGCCCTTTCACCGCTATTCGCATAAACGGCCGGCATCCCACCAAGGCTGAGCCCTCCGGTGGGACGCTTTTCGGCTGGTTATTACCATTCCTTGGCCAACTCCAACTCATCATGCAAGGGAATCTGATCATACCCGATAACGGGAATCGACGGTTTCAATAGCCGCGCCGCATCGACGGCACCAGGGTAAACCCTCACAAGGCGATATCCGCGCCGCTGATAAAAACGGAGCGCGTGGAGATTGTCATTGGTGGTGATCAGAAACAAACGCTCCTTCCCCGTGGCCCTCACTTCTTGCTCCGCTCTGGCCAACAAGGCACTGCCAATGCCAAGGCCTTCCCGAAGCGCATTGAGGCTCATCAGTTCCGCATCCTTTTCATTCTCCAGCCAAGTGACGGCCCCCACTGGCTCCTCATCCAAATACGCAATCACCGCCCGCAAGTCAGCCAAAGCAGTGCTTTTGCCACGAGTGATCATCGTCAATCCGCCCCATTCGCGCTGCCACAGCCCTTCCAGCCACAGCCGCTCCGCTTCCGTCTCCGCCCACCGCATCTCCAATTGGACCATGATTCGTTCCTCATCTCATTTATGTTCTTGCAGATTAGAAAAAGTCTGCATCGTCCGGTACCAGGCACTTACCGTTCCTTCGGCCACACCCGCCGTCAACCATTTTTTCTTTCCCTGACGCCGACACTGGCCGCATTCCATCAAAATCAATTGATCCGCAAGTTCGGCCAAGGCCATGTCCCGTTCCGTGGCGATCAGCGTGACCCGTCCTTTGGGCGCTTGTCGCAACTCTTGCCACAAGAGGGCTCGTCCCAACGGATCCAATCCATCAGTCGGCTCATCCAAGATCCATAACTGCGGCCTGCCAATCAGACTATGTACCAATAAATAACGCTTCAGCACTCCCCCGCGCAGTTGGTACAGCGGCGTGTTCCGCACCCCCGCCAATCCCCAACGCGTCAGCAATTCCATGGACCGTTTGCGCGGCCGCAGCACACGTTTGCCCTGCGCTTGCATGATCAACGATTGTTCCACCGTCATGTCATGATCCAACTGTTTCATATGGGGGATATAACTGATTTTCTCTTTTAACCGCGTCACACCGGAAATCCCCGACGCCATCAGTTGCCCACGCGACCATTCCACCGTTTCTGTCCCATTCAGTTGATACAACACATTGCCATCATCCGGTACCATCACCGTCGCCGTCACTCTTAACAACGTGGACTTGCCTGACCCGCGCGATCCTAGAACCACCGTGATTCCTTCTCCGACCGATGCTGAAAAATCAAGTAACCCGATGTTTTTCATTTGGTTCCGAGCAGGGTGGGAGCGAGAATCAGACATTTCGTAACATTTTCTGACATGAGACCAATCTATCCGCATGATACACCCATCCCTTCCAAAAACCTTTCTATGCTATAATAAAATTAATATTTTGTATTTTTAAGTTCAAACATTTAAACTGGCGTTTCCCTCTATCTAAACGCCTTATATTTTTAGTATAACGTGATAAAATCAGGCACCCATACGCTTTTTTCGCAAGAATATGACAAATTGGTGAACGGAATTACTATTTATCGTTGACAGAAAATTATTTATATGGTAATTTATTTTTGGACACCCTCATATGTGAAAGACGGGAGCTTGGAGTCAGCCAGGCTGAGAGGGCGGAGCACTCTGCCGCCGACCGGTTAACCTGATCTGGGTAATGCCAGCGTAGGGATGGGTAGGAACCGCTTCATAGTGGGATGAAAGCATTCGTGAGCTAAGACTGCTTAACAACGGGCTTTACCCCCACCATGATGTGCTCCTTCACATTTGACCATTCAAGCCATACGCCCAGCGCGTATGGCTTTTTCTATGCGAATATGCCATCATTTTCTTTTATGTGCGCCGCCTGTCCGGCTTGTTCATGCTAGCTGGATGCGCTGAAACTCAACCAATTGAGCGCACCTTCCACCATTGCCCCCCATTTGTTCCCTGCGCCAAAGCCCGACTCCTGTCCATATGACCGTCCGAACTAACCCTAAGGAGTGTTGTGATATGGAACGCTATTTTTTCCCCAACAGCCGCAAAGTTTATGTAACCGGTTCACGCCCGGATATTCAGGTACCCATGCGGGAGATTCACTTGTCCCCTACGACCAACCCACAAGGTGAAACCCCCAATGAACCGCTTCGCATCTATGACACCAGCGGGCCTTATACGGATCCCGACGCAACGATCAATCTGGAACAAGGCTTGCCCAAATTACGCCAACAGTGGATTTGGGAACGCGGGGATGTGGAAGAATACGAGGGACGCGAGGTGCAACCCATCGACAACGGATTTCACTCCGCCGAAAAAGCGGAACTCTTCCGGGCGTTTCCCAAGGCGAACACACGCCCACTCCGGGCGAAACCAGGCAAATGCGTGACCCAAATGCATTACGCCCGGCAAGGCATCATCACACCGGAAATGGAATTCATCGCGATTCGCGAGCACGTATCGCCCGAGTTCGTCCGGCAAGAAGTGGCCAGTGGCCGAGCGATCATTCCAAGCAACATCAATCATCCGGAAGCGGAACCGATGATTATTGGCAAGAACTTTCACGTCAAGATCAATGCCAATATCGGCAACTCCGCCGTCACCTCTTCCGTTGAGCAGGAAGTGGAAAAGATGACATGGGCCACCCTGTGGGGCGCTGATACGATTATGGACTTGTCCACAGGCAAAAACATTCATAACACCCGTGAATGGATCATCCGCAATTCCCCCGTGCCCGTGGGTACCGTCCCCATCTATCAGGCGCTGGAAAAGGCGGGGGGCGATCCGACCAAGCTCACCTGGGAAATGTACCGCGACACCTTAATCGAGCAAGCGGAGCAGGGGGTGGATTACTTCACCATCCATGCCGGCGTACTACTGCGTTATATTCCGCTCACGGCCAACCGGATGACCGGCATCGTGTCACGCGGCGGTTCGATTCTGGCCGCATGGTGCCTCGCCCATCACCAAGAAAACTTCTTATACACGCATTTCCGTGACATCTGTGAGATTTTGCGCAGCTATGACATCTCCGTTTCTCTTGGGGATGGCTTGCGCCCTGGCTCTATTTACGACGCCAATGATGAGGCGCAAATGGCCGAACTGGAAACGTTGGGTGAATTGACGAAGATTGCTTGGGAGTATGATGTCCAAGTGATGATCGAAGGCCCGGGCCATGTACCGATGCATAAAATCAAAGAAAACGTGGACATTCAACAAAACATCTGCCAGGAATCCCCCTTTTATACATTGGGCCCATTGACCACCGATATCGCGCCGGGATATGACCACATCACTTCGGCCATCGGTGCGGCGATGATCGGTTGGTACGGAACCGCCATGTTGTGTTACGTCACTCCGAAAGAACACCTTGGTTTGCCCAACAAAGACGATGTCAAAGAAGGCGTCATCGCCTACAAAATCGCCGCCCATGCCGCCGATCTGGCCAAAGGGCATCCAGGTGCTCAGAAACGGGATGATGCCTTATCGAAAGCGCGGTTTGAATTCCGTTGGCGCGACCAATTCAATTTATCGCTCGATCCGGTGCGGGCTCAGGCTTATCACGATGAAACCCTGCCGGCGGAACCGGCCAAAACGGCGCACTTCTGTTCCATGTGCGGTCCCAAATTCTGCAGCATGCGCATCACGCAAGATATCCGGGAGTACGCCGAGAAAAACGGGTTAAGCCTAACCGAAGCGGCGGAAGTGGGTTTAAAGGAGAAAGCGGAAGAATTCAGAGAAAAAGGTTCTTCCTTGTATCAGTAAATCATGGCATCCATAAAAAGAAGAAACTCCGTCAAAGAGTTTCTTCCAGAATAATGACAACCCTAGAGGAGGAAGATTTTTGAAAGCGGAGTGACTGGAAGCTATTAATCAAGCGGAGTGCCGAACGAAGGAGGAAAGCGGGCAACGGAGAGATAGCAACAACGAAAGTGATTGTTGCCCGCGCCGGATTTCGGCGACAGAGCTACTTCCCGATAGAGCGACCATGGAACGCAGACTCAAAAATCGACTCCGGGGGCACTTTGTCAGCAAACTTGAAGAAACTCCATCAAAGAGTTTCTTCTTTTTTATCTCCAATTGGATAGTTATCGACCGCTTCATACATGGGAATTTTGCCCATATGGGTTTGGTACAGCACTACCCGCTCCACTGTCCAAGGTCGCTCGATTTCCGGCGATAACGGGATGTCGGCAAGCTGATCGTAAGGGAACCGGCTCTGCCGATATTTGCGGGCAACCGTAATGTGCGGGCGATAGGGGCGGTCTTCCGGCAGAAAGCCAAGCGGACTCAGCCGCTCAACCACTTGGGATTGCAATTGGTGCAACCGTTCCAGTTCTCCGGTTACGCCGATCCATAAGATGCGGGGCTGATCCGGCCTGCCAAAGGTGCCGATCCCTTTCATGGCCAACTGAAACGGAGCGGTTTCTTGCATGAGTCGGGACAAGGACTCCTTGATCCCCACCCGTTGCTCCGATGTGGCAAATCCCAGAAACTGCAGTGTGAGATGATAATCCGCTTGGTGCACCCATTTGGCAAACGGCCACTTTTTCTTCATCTCACGCGCCCACGTCGCCAATGCCACTTGGTGCGAAGCCGGGATGGGCACGGCCACGAAAAAACGTGGGGTAGTCGCTGGATTCATCTCATTTCCCTCCTGTTTGAAAGAAAGCCCAGCTACGGAACTAGCTGGGCTTTTGGGCGTATATGTAATTACCCGTTTAATGCTTGTTTGGCTGCCAATACAGGCGCTTCGTAATTGGGGTGGTTGGTCGCTTCCGGCACGTATTCCACATACACCAGTTGATCATTTTGATCGATGACAAACACCGCACGGGCTAACAGACGCAGTTCTTTAATCGCTACGCCGTAGGCGGTGCCGAATGAAAGATCACGATGGTCAGACACGGTTTGCAGGTTTTCCACGCCTGCCGCGCCACACCAACGCTTTTGGGCAAAGGGCAGGTCTACGCTAACCGTCAGCACTTTCACGCCATCCAATTTTGCGGCTTCTTCGTTGAAGCGACGTGTTTGCATATCACAAACACCGGTATCCACAGATGGAACCACACTGATGATGCGGACCGAACCTTTGCTGCTGTCCAACGTTACAGGACTCAGGTCATTGGCCAAAACCGTAAAGTCAGGCGCTTTGTCTCCCACTTTCAGTTCCGGACCTAACAAAGTGACAGGATTGCCTTTAAATGTAATTGCTCCTTGGCGTTCAATCGTCATCACAAATGGCCTCCTTTATTTTGGCTCGTCTCCATCTTACCATGAGGCAGGGATCAGGAAAATCCCCTTTACCCATTTATCCGTTACCCGTTGACGACTTCGCCGCCGTTTGGATGCAAAATTTGCCCGGACATATACGATGCATCGTCGGAAGCCAAGAAGACGAAGGATGGCGCCACTTCCACCGGTTGCCCGGGCCGGCCCAGCGGCGTATCCGAACCAAAGGTAGCCACTTGGTTCGCCAGAAAGGTAGATGGAATCAGGGGTGTCCAGATGGGACCTGGTGCCACGCCATTGACGCGAATTCCTCGTTTGGCCAATTGCATGGCCAACGAGCGGGTAAAGGTGACAATCGCCCCTTTGGTGGCCGAGTAATCAACAAGGGTCTCATTGCCCTTATAGGCGGTGACTGACGTCGTGTTGATGATGCTGCTTCCCTGTTTCATATGGGGTACAGCCGCTTTGGCAAAATAGAAAAAGGAGAAAATGTTGGTGCGGAATGTCCGTTCCAACTGTTCATTCGTAATCTGTTCAATCGACGTCTGTGGGGTTTGTTCCGCCGCGTTGTTCACCAAGATATCCAGTCGGCCCAACTGGCTGACCGTTTCATTCACCACTTGCCGGCAAAAGTCTTCATCGCCGATATCCCCCGCGAAGAGCAAACACTTGCGGCCAACTTCCTCCACGATTTGCCGTGTCTCCTCCGCATCTTGGTGTTCGTTGAGATAGACGATCGCCACATCGGCCCCTTCTTTGGCAAACGCAACAGAGACTGCACGGCCAATCCCGCTGTCTCCCCCCGTGATAATCGCCACTTTCCCGCCCAGCTTCCCGCTTCCTTGGTACTGCGGTTTGTCAAATACCGGACGTGGATTCATCTCCGTTTCCCATCCGGGCTGATGATTTTGCGTCTGTGGGGGGAATACTTGTTTCTGTTGTTGATTTGGCATCACAAACCCTCCTAGAAGCATTTTCATCTAACAGGTTGCCCACTTTTTCCCCCGACATGCCTGTCGGTGGACCCGGTTTTCCAATTTGCTTCATCCGTGATATAGTGACAGGGACAAACCCAGATAGGAGCGATACCAGCGATGAAGATCGAAGTAAGCGAATTGGCCCTTGCCAAGATCAAGTGGCTGCTCTGGCAAGAACAAAGTGAGACACCCCTTGCGATTAGGGTCATTTCCCTCACATCCGGATGCAGCACCCCGTCCTTTGCCTTGGAGATTACGGAACCAAAATCTGACTTTCACACGAAAGAGATAGAAGGAGTCTTATTTGCGTGGTTGCCCCATGATGCCAAATGGATGGATGGGCTGGTGATCGACCTTAATCGGGAAAACGGGAAATTTTCCATCTATCATCCCCATCCTTCATTCATGTCTCAGTGTCCATTTGAATGAAATAGAGAGAGGGGAAAATTTCCCGTTTGTCCACGGGAAGAGGCGGACATCCCTTGATTTGACTAACCCCATAATCCGATAGACGAGAAATAGGAGTGGTTAAACCAATGTTGGCCAATAAGTGGATGATCGGCGGCTTGATTCTGTTGCTCATCTTGTTCATGCCTTTTCTCACCTTGTGGAACCTCGTTTCGCGCTATGACGATGTGGAACCGCGAAAAGGGCATTACCATGTGGCCATCGTTTTGGGGGCCGCGCTTTGGGACCAACAACCCAGCCCCGCCCTCAAAGAGCGCTTAAACCTCGCCCTTGCCCTGTACAATGAAAAGCGAGTCGATTATATCGTACTTTCCGGAGGCTTGGGTGACAACGGCATCCCCGAAGCCGAAGGGATGAAACGATATCTGGTGGCGCGCGGGGTCCACGCCAACCACCTCATCTTGGAAGACCGATCAAGCAACACCAAAGAGAACTTGAAATATACCGCCGAACTCCTCAAACAACAGCAATGGGGAAATATCGCCATCGTCACCCATGACTATCACATGTACCGCGCGCTCAATTATGCGCGGCAAGCAGGCATTTACGCCAGTGCCGCCCCCGTTCATTCGACTGTGTTGTTCACCCCATACCACAAAGCGCGGGAATGCCTGGCTCTGGTAAAGCAAATAGTGTTGAAGATGTGACCCTTGGTGCGGGCTCTTCCCTGAATGAGGGGAACCCGCATGATCCATGGGTATGGGGTGGTCGTTTGTTTAGACTTGATCGCCACTCGTCCACCACCATTATTCATCTTTTTCCAAACCAGTCCGCCTCTCCACTTCATCCCGCAACCGCCCATCCACAATCCGGATCCGCATGGGGGCAAACGTTTCGTCACTCCCTGCTTCCACTGCCCTCAATCTATATTCCGTCTCCTCCAACACCTTGGCCGTATCGATTCCCATCCACTGAGGCTGTGGATAGAGCGCCAACTTTTCCATCGCGGCCATCCACAGTTTGACCGCCCCGCCCCGGTTTCCGTTCTTGTGATGATACAAGCCAACAGCTACTTGCAACAATCCCTGGTAAAACCGTTCCCGCCCTTCCTCCAGCCATAACTCCTCCAGCACTTCATGGCACTCATAATAATCTTGCTTTACGTTAAAATAATAGAGAAAATCAATATACAGCCGTGGATAATCCGACATCCTGCCATCCCCCTTCCCGCCACATGATTGGATGATGGATGAGTCATTCCACAGGAGACCCGACTCATGAACTCCCCCTATGTTTTTAAACCGGCTTTCGATAGAATAGATAAGAAGCACACAAGAGAAAGGATGGACAACCACGTGAATTTAGCGACACCGACTCGGGAAAACCTTGAGTTTGTTGTAAATGAAATCAAAGGAAATCTGAAAGTGGTGAACGCCGCAATCATTACGGCGGATGATTTCAAGTTGGAACAATATGAAGAGTTGCTGGACATTTATCACATGATCGAAAAGAAACAAGGCCGGCTCACCATGATGGAAATCGAAGGCGTATTGGATGAGTTGCGCGAGTTGAAACAAAGCGGTAAGTAAAAGCCAAAAAAGCAGGGGCCACCCCTGCTTTTTTAGGTAAAATGCTTCGCCAATTCATCGGGAAGCGGCACCGCCTTTCGCGCTTTTAAATCGATGGTGCAACTGATCACTTCCGCATCCGCGACCAACTCTTCCTGTTCATTCACAATTTCATGCTTCAGCACAAAGCTGGTGCGACCTTTGCGGACCGGCTCGGTAGAAATCGTCAATTTCTGTCCCAATCGCGCCTCTTTTCGGTAATTAATGTTGATATTGACGGTGACCGTGCCAACATTCATCTCTGTAAACACGTCAAACGGCAAACCGACGCGGTTATACCAATCCTCCCGGCTCCATTCCATATACTCCAAGTATTTGGCATTGTTGACATGCCCCATCACATCAATCTCCGTTGGCCGAACTTCGATTTGAATCGCTGTTTTCATCCGGTATGCCTCGCTTTCCTCACTCGTCCCAGCCATATCCGGCCTGCTCAATGGCATCCACCAAGTCAATCAACTCGCCCCAAGCCTGCCGGTCGCGGTGCAAATTCATCTTGGCCGTTAAGTGCTCTTGATTCCACAGGAATGCCCGCAAAGTAAAAATGTTCATATCCAATCCCACTTCATGATACTCTTCTTTAAAACAGGCCGCAAACAAGGGGGCCAGCTCCGCAAACGCGTCTTGCACTGACAGCCGCTCCAGGTAGACAGCGGGTCGAATCTTGTGCCAGTTGCTTATAAGCCGTTGCTTCAAAAAACTTTCTTGATAACGCGACCATTCCTCGCGCAGCAAAAAATCCGTCTCCGGTTGATGATCCACGATTTCATTGATGATATGAAAAACGGTATGGATTTGGTCAGGTTTCAATTCCACAGAGCTGATCGATTGCACCTGGATATTCAACTTTTTCAAAGATGGAATCAATTCCCTCATTTTCATTAAGAATGCCCCCCATAATAAGACCGATACCCTATTGTCTCTCTATGAAAACCGTCCAAAATAAGATAAAAATATATAACAACATAAATGATTACACACTATCCCGCCCTGAATTAGTGAAAATGACAAGACAAAAATCGGTTTCCCAATGACAACGAAAGGCCAGTGTTAGCGTTTCGGCATATCAAACTGACACTACAAAAGAGCCAAGGCGGAACACCTTGCTGCTGCTGTCTAATCTATGATGATTTCCTGCTTTTCCAATCAATGCGCTTTCACAACTCCTTGTACGGAAGATGGCCTGGCAGGACTTTTTTCTTGCAAGAATGCGGAAAGAATCGTGGTTAATTGTCAATGCCTTTCCTTATTATAGCTGAAAATCTTTCCAATTAGAGGGGTGGTCGACTATTTTTAAATTTTCGTCAAATGTGGATCAAAAAAAGTCCCCAAGGTTTCCCCCAGGGACTGACGGACCATTCACTTCTTGTTCACCATATGAATTGCATGGCCCAACACGCCTTCCGCCGCTTCCATAATCGTCTCCGGCAGGGTTGGGTGGGCATGGATGGTGAGTGCGATATCTTCGGCATTGGCACCCATTTCCACCGCGAATACGGCTTCGCCAATCAAGGTGGATGCTTCCGGACCGACGATTTGTACACCCAACACTTGCTTGGTTTCTTTATCAGCCACGATTTGCACAAAACCATCGGCATGGTTCATCGACAATGCGCGGCCGTTCGCTTGGAAGGCAAAGCGGCTGACCACCGGATCATAGCCTTCTTCTTTCGCTTGCGCTTCGGTAAGACCCGTATAAGCGATCTCCGGATCACTGAAGATGACAAATGGCATGGCTTGATAATCGATGACGCTGTTCATGCCGCACATCACTTCGGCCGCTATTTTCGCTTCGTAGCTGGCCTTATGCGCCAAGAGCGCGCCACCCGCACAGTCACCGATCGCATAGATGTGTTCCACGTTTGTGCGGCATTGTTTGTCGATCTTGATAAAGCCGCGCTCATCCAACTCCACACCCGCATACTCCAGTCCAAGTTCATCCGTGTTGGGTTTGCGTCCCACCGCAACCAGACAGTAATCGGCGGTGAAAGATTTCTCTTCCCCATTCACGGTCGCGCGCACAACCACTTCATCCCCCGTGTTTTCGCCACCTTGCACCATCGCTTCGGTGATCACGGTGACGCCCAGCTTTTTCAGCTTGCGGGTAACCATTTTGGTCAGGGCCTCTTCCGTTCCGGGCAACAGGGACTTGGTTCCCTCCAGGATGGTTACTTCTGCACCCAGCTTGGCATAAGCGGTACCCAGCTCCAACCCGATATAACCGCCGCCCACCACAATGAAGCGTTTTGGCACTTCTTGCAGGTTGAGCGCTTCGGTAGAGGAGAGGATGCGTTTGCCGTCAAAAGGCAAGATTTTCAGCTCAGCCGGACGGGATCCCGTCGCGATGATCACATCATTGAACTTATAGGTTTGGCTGGAATCCTCATTGACCACACGCAAGGAATTGGGGCCGCTGAAGTAAGCTTCTCCGCTGATGATTTCCACTCCGTTGCCTTTCAGCAGGCTTTTTACCCCGCCCGTCAGCTTTTTGACCACACTGTTTTTCCATTCAATCAGTTTCGGCATGTTGACATTCACATCACCAGAAACTTCAATTCCCATGTCCCCCGCTTCTTTGATCCCCACATAACGCTCCGATGCGGAAATGATCGCTTTGGAGGGAATACAGCCGCGGTTCAAACAAACTCCGCCCAACGCATCTTTGTCGACAATCGCCACGGAACGCCCCAATTGGGCGGCGCGGATGGCCGCCACATATCCGCCTGGGCCCGCACCGATGACGAGAACATCTACTTCTTGTGCCAAATCACCTACTACCATCTTATCTCATCTCCATCATCAAGAGTTTTGGATTTTCTAAGAGCTGTTTCAAACGGCTTAAGAATCTAGCCGCAACATCTCCATCGATCAGACGGTGGTCGAAACCTAAGGAAACGTGCATCTGCGGACGAACCGCGATTTCCCCGTTGTGCACCACTGGTTTTTCTTTGATCGCACCCACACCAAGGATCGCCACTTCCGGGTAGTTGATAATTGGGGTGAATAATTGGCCGCCAAGGTTACCCAAGCTGGAAATGGTGAACGTGCTCCCTTTCATTTCGCTTGGCTCCAGTTTCATGTTGCGTGCGCGAGTTGCTTTATCAGCCGTCTCTTCCGCCAAGTCAAACACGGATTTGCGATCCGCATCCTTGATGACCGGAACCAACAAACCGTTGTCTGTCGCCGCGGCCATTCCGATGTGGTAATAATGCTTGATCACGATCTCTTGCTTTTCATCATCGATGGAAGCGTTCATGGTTGGGAACTCGCGGAGTGCCGCAACTACCGCCTTCATGATAAACGGCAGGTAAGTCAATTTGATGTTGCGCTCTTGTGCGATGCTTTTACCCCAGTTGCGCAACTCCACCAATTCGGTTACATCGAACTCGTCCATGATATGCACATGTGGAGCGGTATGTTTGCTCTCCACCATGCGGGTTGCGATGGTGCGACGGATGCCGCGAAGCGGGATGCGTTCTTCGGTGCCCACCGTTTCGATGGCCGTTTTTGGCGCAGCAGGTGCCGCCGCCGCTTTTGCCGCTGGCGCTTCCGCTTCCACTGCCGGAGCTTCCGCTTGTTGGCCGCCAGACGCAAAGTTTTTCACATCTTCGGCCAGGATGCGCCCATGTTTGCCGGAACCTTGCACTTGGGTGATATCCACACCCAATTCGCGTGCCAATTTGCGTACAGAAGGCATCGCCGATACATTGCCGCGTTTAGCGGGCGCTTCGGTTTTCGCCGGTTCCGCTTGGGCTGGTTCCGCTTTGGCCTCCTCCTGTTTCGCCGCTTCCGCTTTGGGGGCCTCTTCGTTTGCCGGAGCCGGTTCCGCGCCTTCCACATCGATCAGGGCGATGGTGGAGTGAACGAGGGCGATTTCCCCTTCCTTCACTTTCAGTTCGCGAACCGTACCAGTAACGGGGGAAGTGATTTCCACAACCGCTTTATCGGTTTGTACCTCAGCAAATACGTCGAATTCTTCGATTCTGTCTCCCTCTTTCACGTGAAGCTTTACGATCTCACCTTCGTGGATCCCTTCACCAACATCGGGCAATTGAAATTCGTATGCCACGAGAGCAACCTCCTATCTGACTTAAGCTTCCTATTTTTGTTGAATCCTGCAATGAAAAAGAAGGCGGTGACCCACCACGCTAACCTGTGGTAAGCTCCGTCACCGCTTGATTCTATGTACTATCGCTAATCGCAGCAGTACACAGACGGGCCGTCCAAATCCATTAGAAGTCGAGCACTTCGTTGACCGCTTTTACGATGCGTGCGGCATCCGGAACCCACACTTCTTCGATCAACTGATATGCCAGATGGGTATCTGGTGGGGTAACGCGTTTGACTGGGGCTTCCAGTTTGAGAATGGCATGCTCGTTAATCAGCGCAATTACGTCTGCTGCCACACCGGCGGAGTATGGCGCCTCTTGCACGACAATCGCACGGCCGGTTTTCTCAACCGAGCTGACGATCGTTTCAGTGTCCAGTGGGCTCAGGGTGCGCAGATCGATGACCTCTACCTTCGCACCGCGCTCTTTTTCCGCTAACTCTGCCGCTTTCACCGCGGTGTGAACCATCGCACCGTAAGTGATGATAGTGACATCGGAACCTTCACGCACGACGTTGGCTTTACCGATTGGCACGGTATATTCACCTTCAGGCACTTCACCTTTCAATGCGAAGTACAGCTTCAAGTGTTCCATGAAGAAGACAGGATCGTTATCGCGGATCGCCGAGATCAACAAGCCTTTGGCATCGTATGGGTTGGATGGGCAAACCACTTTGATCCCTGGTGTTTTGGTCAACCATGCTTCCAAGCTGTCAGCATGCAACTCCGGCGCTTTTACTCCTGCACCGAATGGGGTGCGGAATACGATAGGCGCCGAGTAACGTCCGCCAGAACGGTAACGCATCCGCGGGGCTTGAACAGCGATGGAGTCAAATGCTTCTGGCGTGAAACCGATAAACTGGATCTCAGCAACCGGACGGAAGCCTTGCACTGCCAAACCGACAGCCAATCCGCCAATGCCGGACTCAGCCAACGGGGTGTCCATCACGCGATGTTCACCGAATTCTTTTTGCAAGCCGTCAGTCGCCCGGAAAACACCACCGTTGGTACCTACGTCTTCACCAAACACCATAACGTTCGGATCACGTTGAAGTTCCACACGCATGGCATCATTAATTGCTTTCACCATTGTCATTTGTGGCATGGCTTATTTACCCTCCTTCATGAACTCAGCTTTCTGTTTTTCCAGATGCGGAGGAGTAACTTCGTACATTGCGTCGATCAATTGACCGATCGTCATCTTCTCATAAGACTCAGCTTTCTTGATCGCATCTGTCACAACTTGTTTCGCTTCTTCAATCGTCTTGTTTTCGTCTTCTTCCGTCCACAGGCCTTTGGATTCAAGGTAACGGCGGAAGCGAACCAACGGCTCTTTTTCATCGTATTGCGACGGTTCATCTTTAGCACGGTAACGAGTTGGATCATCGCCGGACATGGAGTGTGGGCCAAGGCGGTAGTTGATCGCTTCGATCAAGGTTGGGCCTTCACCGTTGCGAGCACGCTCTGCGGAGTCAGCCACAGCTTGGTATACAGCCAATACGTCGAATCCATCCACTTGGATGCTGCGGATTCCAGCGGCTACCCCTTTTTGCGCGATGGAACCGGCCATCGTTTGCTTTTTGAATGGGGTGGAAATCGCATAACCATTGTTTTGGACAACGAAAATCGCTGGCAAGTTATAAACGCCCGCAAAGTTCATCGCTTCATAGAAGTCCCCTTGGGAGCTGCCTCCATCACCCGTGAAGGTGATTGCCACCCGCTTCTCACCGCGTTGCTTGAACGCCATCGCCACACCGGCGGTTTGCACATATTGCGCGCCGATGATGATTTGCGGCATCAATACATGTACATCTTCAGGGATTTGTCCACCGTGGATGTGACCTTTGGACCATAGGAAAGCTTGGTACATGGGGTAACCATGCCAATACAATTGAGGAATGTCACGGTAGCCTGGCAGGATAAAATCATCTTTGTTGAGGGCGAACTCACTGCCGATCATGGTTGCTTCTTGACCAGATACCGGTGCGTAGAAACCCAAACGGCCTTGGCGGGCGAGGTTGACCGCGCGTTGATCCCAGACGCGGGTAAACACCATACGTCTCATCAATTCCCGCAGTTGCTCATCGCTTAACTTGGGCATTGCATCTTTATTCACCACTTTACCTTCCACTGACAGAACGGCAAACGGCTCAATCGGTTGTAACCGAACTTCAGCATTTCCAAACACATTGCGTTGTTTGGTTTTCGCCATGGTATCACCTCATTTTATAAGTCTCAGTGAAAGCGTTTCACTGTTATAACTATAACTGCTATCTGTTTTAGTACAGGATTGGAATTACTCCTAAAACCAATTGATATTATTCAATTTCTCCTGTTGAAACAAACGCCCTTTATTCAATAATACAACTCCAAAATAATTTGTCAATCAACCTCTTTTCTTTAAGATGCACATTAAACTTTTAAATCATGATACGTCCGGTTTTTCCTTTGCTCCCATGAATAAATTTACCAAACGGGATGGAATCCCTGCTCTTTTATTCTTTCTTAAACCGCTTCGCTATTTTCACATAAACATAGAAAAAATAAAGCGGGAATACTCAGAATCCAGTCTATGTGCTCTTTCACGAGGGAAAACGTTGAAAAATAATTAGCTGTTCAAAAATATTTATTTACTAATTATATTGAAAATTTGTTTCGGTTTGAAGTACAATTACATCACAAAGGAAAAATGGAAGCATTTCACTACAAAAGAGGTGACATTGAATGAGATTGCATTTTGAAGCAGATCCTCCAAGCAGTTAACACGAAGAATAATAGAGCGTATCCAAACAGCACCGTTCTTTCCACTATTCCCCAAAACGAACTCAGGAACCCGTTCCTGAGTTTATTATTTTACTACATATAAAAAAACAGGAACCCGATTTCGGGTTCCCGTTTTCCCCTAGGAAGAGGTCGGCAACAACTTCTCTTCAGATGGTCGATTCTCTTGCGTCATCGGCGACACCAAAATTCGGGAGATGCGCAATTGGTCCATTTCTTCCACGGTAAACAGCCAATTTTCAAAAGCGACCTTATCGCCCACTTTCGGCACTTTCTCCAACTCCGAGAATAACCAGCCGCCGATTGTATCATTATCCTGATCTTCAATTTGAATATGAAGCAATTCGTTCACATCATCAATCAGTAGTCCGGCATCAATCGACGTATTTTGTCCCGCTTGCATAATATGTGGCCGTTCATTATCAAATTCGTCTTGAATCTCACCAAAAATCTCCTCAATGATGTCTTCGGTAGTCAAGAGCCCAGCCGTCCCCCCATATTCATCGACGACAATCGCCATCCCGGCGCGATTTTTTTGCAATTGGCGCAAGATATCCTTCACTTCCATCGTTTCCGGCACAACCGTCACCGGTCGAGCCAGCTTCTGAAGATCGGGTTCTTCTCCCTCCGTCATCCGCTGATACACATCACGGATATGCACAATCCCCTTGATATCATCCTTATCCCGACCGCATAACGGGAAACGCGTATGCGGCGTCGCCTTGATCTGTTCAAGATTTTCGGCAAATGATTGGCTTTCATAGAGACAGACCATTTTCACGCGAGGCACCATGACTTCCCGGGCGACCCGTTCTGTAAAATCAAACACATTATCGAACAGAGTCAATTCGGTCTGGTCAATGACTCCACTCTTATGGCTTTGCGCGATCAGCATGCGAATTTCCTCTTCAGTATGCGCCTGGTGAGTTTCATTGAATTCGACACCAAACCACCGCAAGCATAAGTTGGCTGAACTGTTCAAGAAATAAATAAAGGGGCGAAATATGAGGTAAAACCAGTTGAGCGGCGTGGCCGTCCATAAAGTAACGGCTTCCGCCTGACGGATGGCCCACGACTTGGGCGCCATTTCACCCAAAACGATATGCAAAAAAGTGATGAGAGTAAAAGCAATAACGACCGCGACCACATGAATCATCCACTCGGGCATGCCCAAATAGGCGAAAAGCGGAGAAATCAATTTGACGATCGCCGGTTCCCCGATCCATCCCAATGCCAGTGAAGCAAGGGTAATCCCCAATTGCGTCGCCGACAGATAGGCATCCAGATTTGCCAGGATTTTTTGCGCAACCCGGCCACGCCGGTCTTCCATCTGGGCGATCCGCGTCGAACGCACTTTGACGATGGCAAATTCAGCCGCGACAAAAAATCCGTTGAGCAATACAAAAAACACTACCAAAGACAACATAAGAAGCGGTTCTATCACGTCTTCCAATCAAGTTCTCCTCCCAAAAGAATGGCAAGATCATTTTTCTTTGTATTATATCACCTTTTTTAAACCATGTTCATTCCCCCACAAACTTCTGTATCGCAAATGCCACGCCATCCTCCTCATTGGTTTTCGTGACGAAACGGCACGCCTCTTTAATCTCGTCCTCCGCGTTGCCCATCGCCACAGAAATACCGGCCATTCTCATCATGGATAAATCATTCTGGTTGTCACCGATGACCATGACCTCTTCCATGGGGATGTCCAAGCGATTCGCCAGCTTTTTGACCGCGATCCCTTTTTGGGCTTCCGGATGATTCACTTCAAAGTTATAAGTGGAAGATGAAGCCACGGCCACATCTGCCTGCGCCTCCACCCGTGCCCTGATCCGTTTCAACTTGTGCAGGTCGGTCGACAGAACCATCGATTTGTAAATCCCAATGGAGGGATCGGCCAAGATATCCTCCGCATACCTGCCTTCCACCCGATCTTCAATCCGATGCTGCCTGCGTTCCGTAAAGCTCTCCAACCAGCGATGGATCAAGGGATTCGCATCTTCAATCTCTTCCATTTCCTTCTTGATAATCTCGATGCCGTCACGGTTGCGGTAGATGCCGTCCCGCGTGTAAAACTCATAATAAGTGCCGCCTTCTTTGAAGAGCGGCATCAACTCGTCGATCTTGGCGCGCGGCAAAAAGATCTCTTCGACCAATTCACCGGACGGCAATTGGGTGCAGGATCCATTTAAGTAAATGAGCGGCCCGCCAAAACCGATTTCATCCAATACCTTGCGCGCACCATGATGCGAGCGGCCCGTCGCAATGGCCACCACCACACCTTTGGCTTGCGCCATCTCTATCGCTTGCAGGTTCGCCGTGCTTACTTGCCCTTCATGATTCAACAGGGTTCCATCCATGTCAATGGCGATCAGCTTAACCATCTCATCCACTCCTCTATTATCTATAACAAATTTTTCATTCCCTAGTTTAATAAAAATCAAACAAAAACCTCTACATGAGTGGATCTCTCAACTTTTTAACCATTGCTGGCTGAAAACCCATCGTTTCAAACATGTGGGGTGTCAATTCAAACTCTGCCCCACTTCATCCGGAATGGGTATGGTTTCCCGCGTTGCATCCGTTCTCGTCAACACAAGCGTTTGCCTGGCCACCATGGCATCCCCGAGCGAAATGTCCAACTCCTGCTTCACTTCCTTTATGGTTAACGCATGTTTATCAATGACAATCACCTGTTTGAATGTCCGCATCCCTTGTTGGGCCAACGTGCGTTCCAGCTCAGGGGACAGAAAATCGGTTTGCCCCAACGTCTGGCTTAATTCGCGGCGAAGCTGATCGTCGAACGGCCCTTTCAGGTGGTCGATGGTGACAACTATTTCCTTCGCTTGGTCTTGCCAGGCCAACCCCGACACCGCCTCTTTATTTTTTCCTTGTTTCATCCAATCAATCAACCTGGACAAGTGTGCCGGATCTTCCAATAATCCGGGGAAGGGGGACTTTCCCACAACTTGCCACGGCTCATCGCCAAACTTAGCCACCATTTTCCCCGATACCGAATAAACTTCCAAGGTCTGTTCTTCCGAAGCGGGGGGACTTTTGATCTCCCCTGTCATATGGATCAGGCGATCCTTGCGATTCAAGGACACTTGTCCCGTGTAGATGGTGTGTATCTCTTCTTTCTCCTCATGCATGTGCAATTGGATCATCGCATCACTATTCACCCGGTAACGAACCGTCCGCTCATGTTCCGCTTCCGCTGTTTTCTGCAAGACGCTTAAGACGGCGTTCCTTTGCGGTTCCGTCAAATCTCCAGATTGTGGTCGGCCTGCCTGCAGTTTGCATCCGGCCAGCCCCAGGGTCAACACCAAAACGGCAGTCACTGCCCAACCTTTATTCATGTTTTTCACCTCAATACCATAATAATACAAATATTCTTACATTTATAGATGAAATCATTCATGTATAAAAAGATATTCCGAAGCGGTTCACCCGATTTGCCATTGGTTTCTGCCGCATCGGATAGACAAATTGTGTATAATAGGGACAGACCTTTCGGACAAAGGATGAGTGCAATGCAAATGACAGAACAACAAACTCCCCGCCTATGGGGGGATAAACGCTTTCATACATGGAACCATCACTTGCGCCAAGTGTTTGGCGAAAAGATTTTTAAAGTGTCCCTTGATGGTGGATTCACTTGCCCGAACCGCGATGGCCAAGTCGCCATCGGAGGGTGCACTTTCTGCAGCGCCCGCGGTTCAGGTGATTTTGCCGGCAATCGCCGCGATGACCTGCTGAAACAGTTTCATGACGTGAAAAGCCGCATGCACACCAAATGGCCCGACGCCAAGTATATCGGCTATTTTCAAGCGTTTAGCAACACATATGCCCCCGTGGAAGAGCTACGTGAGATGTATGAAGTCATTTTGAACCAGGAAGGAGTCGTTGGCCTATCGATTGCGACGCGTCCAGACTGTTTACCGGATGATGTGGTGGAATATCTGGCTGAACTAAATGAGCGTACCTACCTTTGGGTCGAGCTGGGCCTGCAGTCGATTCACGAAGAAACCTCGCGCCTGGTCAACCGCGGCCATGATTACAATTGCTTCCTTGAAGGTGTGGAGAAATTGCGCAAACATGGCATTCGCACCTGTGCCCACATCATTCACGGATTACCCGGTGAAACGGAAGAGATGATGATGCAGACGGTTGAAGCTTGTGCCAATATGGATATTCAGGGAATTAAAATCCACCTGTTGCACCTGTTGAAAAATACGCCCATGGTCAAACAGTATGAAGAAGGATTGGTGGAATTCCTCGATCAGGACCAATATGTCCGCCTCGTGGCCGATTCCTTGGAGATGCTTCCTCCCGATGTGGTGATTCATCGCGTAACGGGCGATGGTCCGCCAGACTTATTGATCGGGCCGATGTGGAGCCGGAAGAAATGGGAAGTGCTCAATGCGATTGATGCGGAGCTGGCCCGGCGCAACTCTTGGCAGAGCAAGAAAGCTCAGCCCCGCAATCCAGAACGTTTGTATCCCGCTGGAAAGTGATCGACATGATCCTACCCTCCATCTTGTCCAGCGCTCGCACTGCCGTGAAAGCTTCCTGCCCGCCCGGCTCCATTGCGGTGGATGGCACACTCGGCAACGGCCACGATACGTTGTTTTTGGCGGAATGCGTCGGCCCTTCCGGTCATGTGTACGGATTTGACATCCAACAAGCGGCGGTGGAACGTACAGACACCCGACTCAGCGAAGCAGGTCAGCGCAAACAGGTTACCTTGTTTCACGCGAGCCACCATCTTATCGCTGAGCTGTTGCCCAGAGAGGCAAAAGGGCGGATTCGCGCTTTTATGTTCAACTTGGGTTACCTCCCGCATGGGGATGAACAAGTGATCACCCAACCGGATACCACCCTGGAAGCGCTAAGAACCGCCGCCGATTGGCTGGCTCCGGGCGGAATCATCAGCGTTGCCTTATATACGGGCCATCCGGGAGGGCCGGAAGAAGCGACCGCGGTCATCGATTGGGCCCGTTCGCTCCCCCCCCAGGATTATCAAGTGATGTGGCAACAAATGATCAACCGGAACAAAGCCCCTTCCCTTTTGTTGCTCGAAAAACGAACCAAAAAAAGAGCGTGATGGCTCACCATCATGCTCTTTTCGAATCCATTTCCTCACAGGCCTTTTTCCACCCGAT
The DNA here is from genome assembly GCF_042665195.1 of Laceyella putida. Taxonomy (NCBI): domain Bacteria; kingdom Bacillati; phylum Bacillota; class Bacilli; order Caryophanales; family Thermoactinomycetaceae; genus Laceyella; species Laceyella putida. The sequence continues at coordinate 72,461 of NZ_JBHTBW010000040.1, read as the reverse complement.
ATATCGCAACACAAAAAAACATCTTCCACGTGGAAGATGTTACGTTCAATGTCATGAACTGCCGTCGCATTAACGATTCCGTTTTTGTTTTGCGGCAAGTGCACTCAAGCGTTCTTCACTGCTCTTCATCCATTTTTTCATCATATCCTCAAAGTCACCTGAGTTTTTGCGGCCACCGCCTCGACGGTCCCCACCCTTTTTCTCACGTGGTCGATCATCGCTTAATGCTTTGATCGACAAGGAAATTTTTCCAGACGGATCAATGGATAATACTTTCGCTTTTACTGTGGCACCTACTTGCAACACATCTTCAACTTTTTCTACATACTTTGTCGAAATTTGAGAGATGTGGACTAAACCAGTTTCTCCTGATTCCAATTTAATAAAGGCTCCGAACGGTTTAGTGGAAATCACTTCTCCCTGTACGACGGCCCCTTCCTTTAACTCGCTCATTATAACACTCCCGAAGTGGAATTCATTCTGTACAAAAGTACCATTTATTTTTTGAAAAGTCAACGGGTATTTATCCCAGCAAATAAGTTTATTCACTAGAAAAATCAAGGGGTCGAGGCCCTTCGACTTCCTATCAACAATATATGGATGAATGAAAGGTAATTATGACTAGTATCCTTTGTTTCATCATTATTTTAACCGATTATCGCTTCCCGCATGAACCTTTCATCCATGTTCATAAATCCAATTAATTTTCATAACCAAATCTGCATAATTAACCATTTAATCCAACCTTCTTCACCTCGAACAACCAATTGTGTTATACTTTTTAACGATTGATACATCACATATGAACGAAAACAAATCAGGGAACACAGTGAGTCAATGCACGAAAATAAGAGAACACTCCTTTCGACACTCACTTCCCAAGAAAAAAGGTGGATGCTTAAGAATGAGTATTATCATTCCTACAGAGAAACCGACTCTTCAATTACTGCAAAACCACAATGTGCATATGAACTTATCCGTCGCGGAACTGGTCGAACACGCCGTCGTTCGCGGAGAAGCGGTCTTAACGCAAGAAGGGGCTCTCCGAGCGACCACAGGGGCATTTACCGGACGCTCTCCCAAAGATAAATACATGGTCAACGAACCTTCCGTCACTGACCATATCGACTGGGGCAGTGTCAACCAGCCAATGGCGCCGGATCAATTCGCCCGCATTCTAAAACGATTACAATCCTATCTCAAAGGAAAGGAACTCTATATTTTTGACGGATTTGCCGGAGCGGACCCGACCTATCGCCTTCCGATTCGCGTCATCAACGAATACGCTTGGCATAACCTGTTCGTCCACCAATTATTCATCCGTCCGAAGGCTGAAGAATTGGCGGATCATCAGCCGGAGTTCACCGTTGTTTGCGCGCCGCACTTCCCAATCGACCCGGAGCGGGACGGAACCCGTTCCAAAACCTTGATCGCCGTTAGCTTTGAGCATAAGATGGTCATTATCGCCGGAACGGAATACGCCGGTGAAATGAAGAAATCCATCTTTAGTGTGATGAACTATCTCCTGCCTGATAATGGAGTCATGCCGATGCACTGTTCCGCAAATGTCGGAGAAGGGGGAGATGTCGCCCTGTTCTTCGGTTTGTCCGGCACTGGCAAAACGACGCTGTCCGCCGATCCCGAACGCTCTTTGATCGGTGATGATGAACACGGTTGGTCGGATCAAGGGGTCTTTAACTTTGAGGGTGGATGCTATGCGAAGTGCATCGGCCTAAGCAAAGAAAAGGAACCGCAGATTTGGGAAGCGATCCGGTTCGGCACCGTATTGGAAAACGTGGTGCTGGATGAGGCACGGAGACCGGACTTCAAGGATAACCGTTTGACGGAGAACACCCGTGCCGCCTATCCGATCGACTATATCCCGGAAGCGGTGATTCCTGGTGTGGCGGGCCATCCTAACGTGATTCTCTTTTTGACCGCTGACGCATTTGGCGTCTTGCCCCCGATCGCCAAGTTAACTCCGGAACAAGCGATGTACCATTTCCTGGCTGGTTACACCAGTAAGCTCGCGGGTACGGAGCGCGGCGTCACCGAGCCGGAAGCCACTTTTTCCACTTGTTTTGGCGCTCCTTTCCTGCCACGCCCGGCCCATGTCTACGCCAACATGCTGGGTAAGAAAATTGAGCGACACGGAGTGGACGTCTACTTGGTTAACACCGGCTGGACGGGTGGCCCTTACGGGGTTGGCCAACGGATGAATCTCACCCATACCCGTGCGATGGTGCGGGCTGCGATCAATGGCTCACTCAAGCAAGTCGGCTTTGGCAAGGATCCGGTCTTCGGCCTCCATATCCCGACTTCTTGCCCGGACGTCCCGGCAGAGCTCTTGAATCCGCGCAACACCTGGCAAGACCCCGCCGCCTATGATCAAGCGGCAAACGAATTGGCCGCTCGCTTTCATCAGCACTTTGCCAAATTCAGCGGTGTCACTGAAGAAGTGAAACAAGCCGGCCCCCGCCGCTAACTGCATTAACCTTTAATCAGTCAACAAGCCCAGTTCATCTGAACTGGGCTTGTTATGCAATATGACCGTAGCGAGCGGAAAAACCGGCAGCACGATAGTGGTGCGTCGCTTCCAAGCAAAAGCTTGGGGCGTACCTGTATTCATTTGTCGCCAAGGGATTTCCATGATGTTTCACTTGAAAACAACCCATAATATTGGTATCATCACCAAGGTGAAAACGCACGGAGCAAGACAGCATGAGAAGGGAAGCGTAAGATATGAACAAACCTGTGGTGATCGGGGTGGCAGGAGGTTCCGGTTCCGGCAAAACCACCGTGGCGCGAAAGCTGGTGGAGCAATTTGCCGATTCTGTCGTCTATCTCGAACAAGACTCCTATTATAAAGACCAGTCCCACCTATCCCTTGAAGAACGGCAGCAAACGAACTACGACCATCCGCTTTCATTTGACACGAATCTGTTGATTGAACAGTTGACGCAACTGCTTCATTATCAAACCATCGATAAACCGGTTTACGATTACACGTTGCATACGCGCGCACGGGAAACGGTCAAGTTGGAGCCGAAAGATGTCATTATCTTGGAAGGCATTCTCATCCTGGATGATGAGCGTTTGCGCAACATGATGGATATCAAAATCTTTGTTGACACCGATGCCGATGTGCGCATTTTGCGCCGGATCGAGCGGGACATCAAAGAGCGGGGCCGGACATTCGAATCGGTGATGAAGCAATACCTCAACGTGGTTCGTCCCATGCACTTGCAATTTATCGAGCCAAGCAAGCGCTATGCGGACTTGATCATCCCGGAAGGGGGGCATAACCAAGTCGCGATCAATCTCTTAATCAACCATATTCGCACGTTCTTACACAAAGCCAATTCACGTTAATTCGATCTTCCAGGGCCTCTGCCCATGGAAGATTTTTCTTGCATTCTTGTTCCCGTTTTCAAAAACTTGGGAATAATGTTCTTGTTTTTGAAAGAAGGATGCAGTACAATTATCGATAGTTTATTGCATAATTCTTTCTAAAACAGGAGGAATTTAGTTGGCAACCATATTTTTGGAAAATGTTCGAACCATACGTGAAGAACTTCTTACCCACCCGGTTTATTCTCACATCAATTCACACGAACGTGTCAAAATCTTCATGAAACACCACGTCTTTGCCGTTTGGGATTTCATGAGCTTACTGAAAAGGCTCCAACAGCAGCTCACTGCGGTCTCCGTTCCGTGGATTCCGCGCAATCATGCCCAATATGCGCGCTTCATCAACGAAATGGTCCTCGCGGAAGAGACCGATGACGATGGGCAAGGCGGATATGCCAGCCACTTTGAACTATACATACAGGCAATGGACGAAGCCGGGGCCGATATCACCCCCATTCAACATTATTTGCAAATGATCATCGCTGGTTATCATCCGATTGAATCACTAAACTCCAGCGAGATCCCCCCCACCGTCGCCGACTTTGTCAAACACAGCTTGGAGCTGGTGATGAACGGGAAACCCCATGAGATCGCTTCGACTTTTTTCTTCGGGCGTGAAGATTTGATTCCTGACATGTATTCGGCTTTCCTCCATGAGCTGGAGAAACGGGGGTTCCATCACAACCGGCTGACCTCTTATCTCAGGCGCCATATTCAGTTGGCCGGAAAGCATGGCCCACTCGCCGGGAAGTTGTTTCTCTCCTTATGCAACAACGATCCTCTTAAGCTGGAACAGGCCAACCGCGTCGCACAATCTGCCCTGCGAGCCCGCATCCGGCTATGGGATGGGGTCATGCGCGAAATCGAGGAAACAGGAGTCTAAACAAAACGAAAGCGCCCGGACAGCGTAAACTGTACCGGGCATCTTATCTTATCTGCTTTCCTCTTTCTGTTGTTCCAATTTTTTGAGTTGTGTGGTCAACACACTGAGGCGATGCTTTAACTCTTCGCCCCACTCTTTATCATTCAACACTTTGGATACTCTTAATAGATCGAGCGAATGGTCGATTTGTTCGCGTAGGATCGGCTCCAGATCATCCGTCTCTTGGAAACTGATCCCAGCCTCTTTCCATTCTGCGATCATTTCCGGAGTGATCGTTTCACGGAGGGTGACTTCTCTCACACGATCTTCCTGTGCGTACTCAACCACTAGATCGAACTCTTCTTTAACCGCAGGATGTACTTCAATCGAATGACAGACTGGACAAAACATTAACGGAACCTGATGCACCATGATGGACTGCTGCCGATAAGATCCAATAAATCCAATCATGGAGGCGCCACAGCAGTAACCCATGGGCTTTCCCTCCTCTTCCCACTCATAATCGACCACATGTCCTAGGACATTAGATGGAGAAAAACGATGAAGCTTGTGTATTTATTTTACCACAAATCTGAGTTGTCCAAACCACAGACAAAAAGAAAAAAAGCATAGGAAAAATAAACTCCGTATGCTCTCTTCACTCATTGGCACCAATCGACACCACAATCGTCGGCATATTGCCCTTGCAATTTTGTTTTATCATCCGTGGCAAAAATTTTCGCCCCATCCATGGAGAAACCCTGCCGCATTCGCACTTCTTTGGAATACAAGTCCATTTCCCCTATGGGCTGATGATTATGGTAGAACACCAAACGATCCGCCTCGAAACGCCCAATCACCTTATCGCTGATGTCAGACAAGCCCATAAACAAAATCCCCTCCTTGCATGGCTTCATTGTTCGTAGTTTGCCTCGAATCAACGCAGTTATGCAAGGGGGGCACGGTTATGTCTTACTCGCTTACCAACTCTTCATATTGCTCTGCTGACAGAAGCTTCTCCAACTCCGCTTCGTCGGACATTTCGACTACGATCATCCAACCCTCTTCATATGGAGAGTCGTTGACATTCTCCGGAGATCCGTCCAATTCTCCGTTGACCTCTACGATTTTTCCACTGACCGGGGCATAGAGTTCAGAGACGGTTTTCACGGATTCCACACTGCCGAATGGCTCATCAGCCGTAATTTCCGCTCCTACTTCCGGCAATTCCACAAATACGATATCACCCAACTCAGATTGCGCAAAGTCGGTGATCCCGATACGGGCAAGGTTGCCCTCCGTTTTCACCCACTCATGTTCTTTGGAATAACGCAGCTCTTTTGGCAAGTTCATTTGGATTCCCTCCGGATTTTAAGCTTCTGTTTCTGCCAATACACGTTCCAACGGGCGCTTCAGCATCGAGAGCGCTTTCTCACCAGCAGAACGATGGCGTAACAGGCCGTTTGCATCAAATAAGAAGAATGCGGGCACAAATTCATTTTCGAACGCATCCACCACGCTATGACTATTGTCTATGCCTTGCGGATGTTTCAGTTCGTATTTTACTATGGTTTCTTTCACCGCGTCCACATCTGTGTCCTTTTCCGAGCGGGGCATATGAATCCCAACCAGTTTCAAATTGGGGATTTCTTCACGCATCTTGTTGATTTCCGGCAGACTTTCTTTGCACATGTGACAGCTGATCGACCAGAAATGCACCAGCACAGGACTTCCTTTTAAGTCTTCGTTGGTCACTTCCCCGTTAACCCATTCCGTCAATCCTTTAATTTCAGGCATTTCGGTACGCAAACGAAGTGCCATCACCATCACCCTCCTATCCTGTATGGAAAGAAAGGGCCTAACGCAACTGACGTTAGGCCCTTATACTCACTATCTTAGAGCGTTTTTTGTCCTGGTTTCCAGTTGGCTGGGCACAGGCCACCAGTTTGCAGAGCTTGCAGTACACGCAACGTTTCATCTACGTCACGACCGATGTTGTTGTCGGTAACCACTTGGTAACGAACGATGCCTTCTGGGTCGATGATAAACAGACCACGCAGGGCGATCCCTTCTTCTTCGATCAGAACGCCATAGTCGCGGCTGACTTTATGGGTGGTGTCAGCAGCCAATGGGTAGTTGATGTCACCCAGGCCGTTTTCGCTGCGTGGAGTTTTGATCCAAGCACGGTGAGAGTATTTGCTGTCAGTACTTACACCGAGGATCTCCGCATCGAGATCTTGGAACTCTTCATAACGGTCGGACAGAGCCGTAATCTCGGTTGGGCAAACAAATGTGAAATCAAGTGGGTAGAAGAAAAGAACCAGCCATTTTCCTTTGTAATCGGAAAGAGTCACTTTCTCTTCTAAGGTTTCCAGATTCTTTGTGCTCTCCATTTCGAAATCTGGAGCTGGCAATCCTACAAGACGTTGAGCCACTTGAAATACCTCCTCAAGTTATAAAACTAGTTAACCAATCATTTAACGTTGCCATGTTTAACATGCCCATTATGTAAGGGGGTTAAACAATGGGCGGCTTCCATGGCACATATTTAAAATACCATGTGTCCAGATTATAGTCAATACTAATTTATATTAATTACAAAATGAAAACATTTGTCATTTAAAAATTCTCTCATCCCCTCTATCTAATTCCTTCATCAAGCATTTTTTCCTTCCGTCAGAATGAAACTTGAAACGTCATCCCTAACCCAATTTATTCATCAATAAAATTTTACAAAAGGAGAATTTTTATTCTTGTAGGAAATTGATAAACTATACTCACACCCACTCAGCATGAGAGAGGAGAAGATCCCACTGATGCCGATTCGTTACAAGTCTCACGCATTCGTACTTTTCATCGCATTGTTGTGCACTTTCTTGATCTTATCCGGTTTTCACTGGCTTCCAGCCGCCCCGCCTCCCGTGCAGGTGCAACTGCTGGGAATCAACGATTTTCACGGACAATTGGATCAAACCCGCCAATGGAACAAGCAAGCGGTTGGCACCGCTCCAGTGTTAGCCACCTATCTGAAAGAAAGAGCCGCAACCAATCCCAACACCCTCCTGGTTCAAGCTGGGGACATGGTGGGAGCGAGCGCCCCGGAATCCGCTCTCCTACAAGATGAACCGACGATCGAGATCTTAAACCATCTCGGATTCGATATCGGCACCGTCGGCAACCATGAGTTTGATGAAGGCATCCCTGAGATGAAACGCCTGATCTATGGCGGTTATCATGAGAAAACGGGATATTTCGCGGGAGCCGACTTCCCTTATGTCGTCGCCAATGTCATCGACAAGAAAACGGGCCGTCCCATCCTGCCCGCTCACTTCATCAAACGGGTGAAAGGGATTCCGATCGGCTTTATCGGCGTGGTCACCACGGAAACTCCGCAAATCGTCATGCCGACGCATGTGGAAAATGTGAAATTCACCGATCCCGCCACCGCGGTCAACCAAGAAGTGCGGAAGCTGAAGCGCAAAGGGGTGGAAACGATCGTCGTCCTCGCGCATGAAGGGGGCACGCAAGATCAAAACAGCGGCACCATCAACGGTCCCATCGCGGAGATTGTTCCCCGGCTGAATGATGAGGTGGATGTGGTCTTCTCCGGGCACACCCACACATTCATCCATGGCATGATCGACGGCAAATTGGTCGTGCAAGCACTCAACTACGGCATGGCCTTTGCTGATGTGGACCTGACCATCGACCGCCGCACCAAGGACGTTGTCGCCAAACAGGCCGAGGTTTTGCCTACCTATCAAGCGAATGTGGAACCTGATCCCGAAGTGAAACGCATCGTGGAAGAAGCCAAAGCGAAAGTGGCTCCGCTCATCAACCGCGAAATCGCCAAAACCAATGCCGCCATCACCCGCACCGACTCTGAAGCCGGGGAATCGGCCCTGGGCAACCTGATCGCGGATGCGCAGCGCGCCACCATGCAAACGGAATTCGCCTTCATGAACCCCGGCGGCATCCGGGCTGACCTGCCCGCCGGCACCATCACGTGGGGCCATCTCTACACCGTGCAACCCTTCGGCAATGACCTGGTGAAGATGACCCTCACCGGCGCGCAGATCCGCACCTTGTTGAACCAGCAATTCCAAGACCCCAGCCGGATCCGCATCCTGCAAATCTCGGGTCTCAGATACACCTACGATCCCAATCGCCCGGCCGATGACCGTGTCGTCTCGATCGTGAAAGCGGATGGGACGCCACTTGATCCCGCAGCGACCTACAGCGTGACGGTGAACAGCTTCTTGGCCAGCGGCGGCGATGGCTTTACGGTACTCAAGGAAGGCACCGACCGCACCGTCGGACCCACTGATCTCGATGCGTTGGTGGAGTATGTGAAACAGTTGCCGCAACCGTTTGGCGCGACGATTGAAGGACGGATTACACTGGAGAAATAGAATGGCAAGCCAAAGGACAGCGTAAAGATGCGCTGTCCTTTGGCTTGCATGGGCTGAAACATAACGATTGCTTTGGTGCCATTCCCCGTAACAGACCATTCACATTTCAATTTGACTGCTTATTTAAGTTTTGTTTCAATGCACCCGCTCGGCGTAATCATCCGATGTGATCCCCGCCATGTTTGGCGCGGTCTCCATCATCAGCGATTTCATAATGACCAAATTGATTGTCTGCTCTTCCACCAATCCATCCATATACAGAATGGCGGCGCGAAGTTTTTCTTCCCGGCCGCCCACCATGAATTCCCGAAAAGCCAGGTCGCCGCTATGACCCAGCCTGTTAGTGATCCAATGGATATTTTGACTTAAACACTTTGCGGGGAACTGGGTGTCTTCTTCACTCTTTATAGTAGAATCCTCGACACCCTTGTTTTTTTTCCTTTCCCGTTTCCTGACGCTCAATTCTGTTCACACCTTTACAAATTCCGATGCAATAGGGTCAACTCTATTATTTACTTGCCCTCCTTCGCTTAAACATCGCCTCGTTTTTGATAAACATTCAGGGCGTGTAACACACCGCTTGACGGTTTCACTGAAAACGTTACTAGGGCATGTCTGGCAAAGAATGAACGAGTCCGAAAACTCTGTAACCATTTCGGGTGTGGAAATCTTGGGCAAATGGTTGTTCACCCCGATTTCATCCGTTTCCCCGTTCCAACTTATCGCTTTACTTTTCCGTTGCGTGAACCTTTAGAATGGGATAAACCGCATTATGCGAAAAGGAGGAGGAGCGCCATGCTGATCCATGAAATGGCCGCGCAATTGAACGTCACGCCCCGAACAATTCGTTTTTATGAAGAGAAAGGCTTGATTCAGCCAACCAAGCAGCCGGACAATGGCTATCGCTACTTCACTGAGGCGGATGCTTGGCGGCTCTCCACCATCTTGACCCTGAGGGAAACGGGCATGCCCTTGGCGCAAATCAAGCACGTCTTGGATGAGATCGACGCCGGGCATCCCGATGAAGTGTTGTATTACTTGGAATTGCAACGGGCGGTCATGTTTGAGGAGTTTGTGCGTACCAGGCAAACCTTGACCCTGCTCGACCAAATGATCGGGCGGTACCAACCCGATGCCTCCACTTGGCATGAATTGTGGCAACTGGCCCAAACCTCGCGCCGCAATGAGGAGATTCGCCAAAAATGGCAAGACCGTTGGCAATTTGATCGGATCGCGACCCGCTATGATCAAATGGTGCGCGAGCCGAAGGGAGATTTTGATGTTCACAGGGATTATGAACAGGGATTGGATTTGGCATGGAAGCATTGTCAGGCAAAGCCGGATGAGACGGGATTGGAAATCGGCATTGGCACGGGCAATTTGGCCGGGCGCTTTCTGGCACGGGGCATTCGTCTCCACGGCATTGACCAGTCCAAAGAGATGCTGAAGATTTGCCGCCGGAAATATCCAGAAATCGAAACGCGGCTGGGAAATTTCTTGGCCATCCCCTATCCCGATCGGCGCTTTGACTTTCTCGTCACCAGCTTCGCCTTCCACCATCTCACGCCGGAGCAAAAGCGCATGGCCCTGTTGGAGATGACCCGCGTATTGAAGCCGAGTGGACGCATCGTCATCCTCGATCTGATGTTTCCCGATGAACAGGCGCGTCAAGCCACTCTCCACTATTGGCGCAAGCAAGGCCGCCCCGATGTGATCAAGCAGATCGAAGATGAATACTACGCCGACATCAGCCAGTTGCGCCAATGGCTCAGCGATTCAGGTTATGAAATGAACCATCAACCAGTCAACGATCTGCTTCATTTGGTTGTGGCAAAAAAACAAAACCGAACCCGTTGACCGTTCAAGTCAACAAGTTCGGTTTTCATTTGTCTTTTGCGGCAAACGCGCTACTCACCTGAATCGGGTTTGGCGGCCAACCCGTGCATCAGGATTTCCGCCGTCCAGGCCACTTCCTCTTCCTCCGTCCCTTGCGCCAAATACTGCGGAACGATATTGCGGGCAATCAGGTAAGAAAATGCTGAACCGATCACCCCGCGAATGATCACATGCTCCGGCAGATCTTGGCGCAACTTCCCCTTTTGCTGCAACTCGGTGATCTTCTGGCTCGCGATCGTATAGACATTGCGAAACACATGATCAATCAAGGCCTCACGCAATTCTGGATGGAATAAGCTCTCCACCAAGATCACGCGAAATATCTGCCCATGGCGCTCAACCAACTGTACCCGGTCGAGTATCACGTCTTTCATGATCTCTTGCATCGGTTTGTCTTGATCCAACAGCTGAACCACCCCTTTATAGATAATGGGGCTGGCCACTTTGGCAAAGGCCGGGATCACCAAACGCAACAACAATCCTTTTTTGGTGCGGTAGTGCTTAAAGATCGTCGCTTCCGCCACACCCGCCCGCTCGGCGATTTCACTTGTCGAGGTGCCACTGTACCCTTTTTCGGCAAAAACCTGGATGGCCGCATCGAGAATGCGTTTTTGTTTCTCCGTTATCTTGCTTTTCTCAAGGTCAAGCCCATATTCCGCAGCGACGGACTCCACCCATTCATCCCAACTCTTCTTGTCCTCCATTGGTACCTCCCTGACTCATCACATAGACAAAAATATCGTCCAACGTGGGATCTTCTATCGCCAGAAGTGGAGCAAACTCCTCTTTCAACGCATCCACTTCGCCAATCGCCACGATTTGTCCCCGATTCATCAAGGCTACCTGATCACAACGTTCCGCTTCATCCATATAATGCGTGGTAATCACAATCGTCGTCCCCAGCTCAGTCAAAGCATAACATTCTTCCCAAAACAGTTGGCGCGTCAAGGGATCCACTCCGCTGGTCGGCTCGTCGAGAAAGAGCAGGGACGGTTCATGAACGGTGCTGGTCGCAAACGCCACCCGTTGGCGAATCCCGCTGCCCAACTGATTGACTTGCTTCTCCGCCACTTCAACAAGCCGATATCGCTCCAGGCTTTCTTCTAACCGTTGGTTCACCTGGGCCACTCCATATAACCTGGCGTAAAAACGCAGATTTTCCTTGACCGTCAAATCGGGGTAAAGCGAAAACTTCTGCGACATGTAGCCGATGTTCTGTCGGATCTTCGCGCTTTCTTTTGTCAAATCATATTGTAACACTTGACCGGAGCCACTGGTAGGCGGCAAAATCCCGCACATCATCCGGATCAGCGTCGTCTTGCCCGCGCCGTTGGCCCCAAGCAAACCAAAAATCTGTCCCGGTTCGATGGTGAGCGTGACGTGATCCACGGCCTGGAAGGATCCAAAACGTTTCGTCACTTCATACAGTTGTATCATGGATGGCTCCCTCCTTGATCAGGCGAATCAACACATCTTCCACCAGCGGCGGAATCCGCTCCAGTCGATATCCCCGCTGTGCCGCGCTTTCTCTTAGGTCGGCACTCCCGTTCACATAAGCGATCCAATCGGTTCCGCGCTGAAAGAGTTCCACGACTCCGGAAATCTCTCGAAACTCGCGCATCTCACTTAGCGGGACTTGGCGCATCTTTTTGAGCGCCCACACTTCATATGGAAACTGTTCCAGTATCCGCTTGGGAGCATCAGCCATCAGCATCCGTCCTTGATGCAAAAAAAGCACCTCATCGCAATGGATCACCTCGTCCAGATACTGCGTCGATACGATCACCGTCGCCCCTTTGTCCCGGTAAGTGCGGATTAGTTGCCAGATTTCCCTTCGGGAGACCGGATCGACCCCATTGGTCGGTTCATCGAGGATGAAACAACCCGGTTCATGAATCATGGCGCAAATCATGGCCAACTTCCGTTTCATCCCCCCGGAAAGACTTCTCGCGAGGCGATCGGAGTAAGGAGCCAAGCCCGTGAGTTCCAATAAGGATGGCATCCGCTCCTGTGCAACATCTGCGGCCACTCCGTTGAGGGAAGCTGTAAACAGGATATTTTCAGCGATGCTCATCTCCTCATACAACCCGAAATGCTCAGGCACAAAACCGATGCGGGTTCCTCTGTCCAATGAAAGCTGTCCACTTGTAGGCTTGACGAGTCCAACCAGGGTTTTGATTAGCGTCGTCTTCCCTGCTCCATCCGAACCCACGATGCCATAAATTTTTCCGCGCCTGATCTCCCAAGTCAAAGGGAATAAGGCCACTTCTTTTCCCATTTTTACCGTTACACCCTGTAAGCGAAACATCTTCATCCCTCCTTATGCCAAACTCCGCTTAAACCGAATGGTGGCGATCAACAGGAACAGCAGGGCGAAAAACGCCAACATCGCGAACGGCAACGGGTGATCCCATGCACTCATGCCTTTGAGGAAGACATCGCGGCTGATCGGCAAAAAGTAAGTCAACGGCATCACATACGCGATCCAACGAATCGCTTCCGGCATCGCCTCAAGCGGAAAGACAAAACCGGAGAGGATAAATTGGGGCACAAGGGTCAAAACGGCCAATTGCATCGCCTGCTGTTGCGTCTCCGATACCGTGGAGACAAACAAGCCCAACCCGAGTGAAGCGAACAGGAACAACAGGGCGACAAGGAGGTAAGAGAAAAGATCACCCGTGAACGGCACTTGAAAAACCCAAGTCCCCACCGCAAACACGATAAAAAAGTCCAATGTGGCGATGATCATGTAGGGAAGCAATTTCCCCAAAATGAGCTCAACCGATCTGAGCGGAGAGACAACCAATTGTTCCAACGTTCCCCGCTCTTTCTCCTTGACCACCCCAAGCGCGGTCATCAGTGTGGTAATAAAGATGAGGACGAGTCCCATCAGGCCGGGAATCATATGATAAACGCTTTTGAGATCCTCGTTATAGCGCACCTCGATCTCCGGTGCCATAAAGTCCGGATTGGGAAGCTGGTCCGTCAGCCTCGCCTTTTGTTCCTCTTGCCGCTCATTCAACTGCTCCGACAATTGCGTCTCAATCTTCTCTTTTACCTGGCTTGCCACTTGTGGCGGAATCATCGTTCCACCCAAATCCAACTTCACCTCGGGCGCTTTGGCTTGTTGCCACTCCGCCTCCATCTGTTCTTTCATCTCTTCCATATTCTCTTGCTGCAAGTCCCCCAATGCCTCATTTAACTCCCGCACAACGGATTGGGCTGAGAATAAACGGCTCCCATCCACCCAGATGCGCAGTTGTTCGTCGGCGTTGTCAGGGGAAAGATCATATGCTTTGGGAATGAGAATCACCGCATCCGTCGTCCCTTGCTTGAGTGCTTCTTCTCCCTGCGCCTGTGTCGCCTCCCGCTCAACAATGCGCAGATCCCCATTCTTCTCCATCTGCTTGATTGCTTTGCCGGCCGCTTCATTCCGCGCCTGGTCCACTATCATCACATTGGATACATTGACATCAAAGTTCACGGCATAGCCAAAGGCAACCAACCATAAGACAGGTAAAACAATCAACATGGCCAACGTGCGGCGATCCCGTTTCAACTGAATAAACTCCTTGCGGATCAACGCGCCAATCCGTCTCCACATAGCAATGGCCCCCTCCATTCAGTAAGTGATTACTCACTTTTATTTTAGGGAGCCGGAGCGAAAAAGGCAACAACGAAGTGAGTGGTTACTTTATTTTTTGCGAAAAATAACCTCCCCCACCCCTATCCGGGGAAAGGGAGGTTTCGCATGTTACACCCACGTCTCTTTAAACTGCTCTTCTTTAAAGCCAACCGTCACTTTGTCGCCATCGGTGACGATCGGGCGCTTGATCAGCATGCCGTCGGACGCGAGCAAGTCCAGCTTCTCCGTGTCGCTCATCTCTTTCAACTTCTGCGACAAGCCCAACTCGCGGTATTTCTGCCCGCTGGTGTTAAAAAACTTTTGGATCGGCAGGCCGCTTTTTTCTATCAACTGAGCCAACTCGTCCTTGGATGGTGGCGCTTCGACAATATGGATTTCCGTTACGTCGATGCCATGCTCTTCAAAGAATTTCTTTGCTTTGCGGCAAGTCCCGCATTTGGGATACCAGTACATCTTTAAGGCCATCTTCATTTTCCTCCTCTGCATCTCGAACCGACGATGGGCTTCTCCAACTCATTTGCCCTCATTGTCCGTGTGAAAGACACGCCCACCCCGCTTATATTCTACATCAGGCACCCCAGCCCGCACATTGGCCACACGGGCCACGGTGAAGAAGAAGTCCGACAATCGGTTGAGATAGCGCCGCACTTCCTCGTTCGCCTCTTGTTCCCGACACAGGGTGACGACCAGCCGCTCGGCTCGCCGCGTCAAGACACGGCATACGTGCAACGCGGAAGACAGTGGAGAACCGCCCGGCAAAATGAAGCGCTCCAAGGCCGGGCACTCCCGCTCATAACGGTCAATCCACGCCTCCAAACGGGTGACCATGGACGCCGTCACTTTGTACTGCCGATTTTTTCCCGCTTGGGCTAAGTCTCCCCCCGCATCAAACAATTCATGTTGAATCTCCGTCAAATCCCGAATCAAGTCCGCATGCAGTCCGGCGTCCATCCGCACAATCGCTTCGCCGACAAACGCATTCACTTCATCCACCGTGCCATACGCTTCAACACGGATATCGTCCTTTGGCACACGTCCGCCAATCACACCGGTCTTGCCCTCATCGCCCGTGCGGGTATAGATTTTCAACTTGTTCGCGCTCCTCTCCGTTTTCCCTTGTTCCGGCCGCCGTCAACAGCACTTGCGGAACGCGCAACAGGGGATGTTCAATCAAAATCGGTGTCATCCCATATACCTCTTCCACCATTTCCTCCACAATCACCTCATGCGGTGTCCCTTGCCGCACGACTTTGCCCTCTTTCAGCACCACCAGGCGATCACAATATTGTGCGGCGAGATTCAAATCGTGCAATACCATGATCACGGTCAATCCACATTCCGTTTGCCACCGTTTGACCCAACCCAGTAATACAAACTGATATTTCAAATCGAGATAAGCGGTGGGCTCATCCAGCACCAGTAACAGCGGCTCTTGCGCCATCGCCCGCGCCAAGGAGACCCGTTGCTTTTCGCCGCCGCTGAGTCGCGCGAAGATCCTTCCTGCCAAGTGCTGGCTGTCCGTCTCCCGCATCACATGGGCGACGACCTGTTCATCCCGTTCGCTCAGCCACGGCCAGCGACCCAGATACGGATGGCGACCCATCTCCACTATTCCTTTGACAGTGAAATAGATTTCCCCTACCTCTTCCTGGGCCAACATGGCAATTTGTCGCGCCCGTTCTTTGACGCTCATCTCCGCGAGCAACCGGTCGCGCAACCATACCTGGCCGGCGTCTGCTTTCATCTCCCCCACCAAGCATGAAAGGAGGGTGCTCTTGCCGCTTCCGTTGGGACCGAGGATGCCAATCATTTCGCCCGGCGCCACCGCCAGGCTGATCCCTTGCAGCACCCAGCGGTCGCCCAATCGCTTGCTGAGCTGTTCCGCCCGCAACAACATGGTCTTTCCTCCTCTCATCCACTCCATTTATGCTGATGCCTGCGCAAAATGGCCGCAAAAAAGGGGGCTCCCACAAACGCGGTGATCACGCCGATCGGCAATTCGCGCGGCGCGAGCACCACTCGGGACAACGCGTCCGCCCAGATGAGAAAGATCGCGCCGGCCAACAGGGAAAGCGGTATCAGCGTGCGGTGATCACCACCGGTCAACATCCGCATCATATGGGGGATGACCAAACCGACAAATCCAATCATTCCGGCTACCGATACCGCCGCTCCGGTCATCAGGGAAGCGAGCAGGATCAGTCCCAAGCGGACCTGGGTGACGGACAGCCCCAAATGAGTGGCGGAACGATCTCCAAGCGCGAACAGATTCAGCTCCCGACTGAACAGCCAGCAAAGGACAACCCCTCCCAGACTGAACGGCAACACCACTTCCACGTGTTGCCACTCGCGCAACGCCAAACTTCCCATCAACCAAAACTGGATCCGGTTCAACTCCTCGGGTGACAAGGAGATGAGCAGGGTGAGCACCGCCCCGAAAAAGGACTGCACCACCACCCCCGCCAGGATCAGTGAAGAGACCTGCAGTTGCATGCGGATGCGCGCCAACCGAAGCACGAGCAACACGGAGACGGCCGCCCCGACGAAAGCGGCCAGCGGCAACGCCCACTGGCCCAACATGGTCAGCCCCCAACCGGTGATCACCACGAGCGCGCTGCCGACGGAGGCGCCGGACGAAACGCCCAAGACATAAGGATCAGCCAGCGGGTTGCGCAATAACCCTTGAAACACGGTGCCCGCCACCGCCAAGGTTCCCCCGATCAACGCGACCAGGATCACGCGCGGCAACCGCAGTTCCCAGATGATGACCTCATCCGTTCCCACACTGGCCCCATCCCCGAGCGGCAGGACATGGTGAACGATCACCCGCCAAACGGTCTCCAAGCCAATCTCCGTGCTCCCCACCGAAACGGCGGCCGCTAAGGAAAAAAGAAGGCAGAGGATGAGTCCTCCGCCCCAAGCCAAAGCCCGCGCCTTTCTCACTTCTCTTCACCAAATTTCTCCGGATAAAACTGCTCGGCCATTTCTTTGACCCCTTGGAAGATCCGCGGTCCCGGACGGTTGGTCAAATTGGGGTCCACGGCATAGACGCGCTTCTCCTTGACGGCATTCACGGTTGACCAGCCTTGGCGCTTCATGATTTGGTCTGTGCTTCCATAAGATGAGATGATGATATCAGGATTCCATTTGGCCACTTGCTCAGCGGACACCTGTGGCCAGCCTTTCAGCTCCGCCGCCACATTCACCCCGCCCGCGGCCAAGACCAACTCATTCATGAATGTATCGCCACCGACGGTAAACAGCGTCGGATCCAACTCCACAAACACTTTCACCCGTTTCTCTTTGGGCACATCCACCACTTTGGCATAAATGTCGCGTTGCTCTTTTTGCAGCTTGGCGATTAAGTTGTCCGCTTCACGAGCCGCATTGGCCGCCGTGGCGACGATCGCGATCGAGCGGTAGATGTCTTTGATGTTCTTGGCATCCAATACGATAACCGGGATGCCCAGCCTCTTTAACTGATCCAATGTCGCTTTGTCATTTGCCCCGTTGGCCAACACCAAGTCCGGCTTCAACGCGACGACTTTCTCCACATTGATCTTGAAATCGCCGACTTTGGGCAATTTCTTCACGGCTTCAGGATAGTTATCATTGGTGGTCACGCCCACCACCTTTTTATCCAATTGAAGCGCATAAGCGATTTCCGTATTGCTTGGCATCAGTGAGACGATGCGCTTTGGCTCTTGCTTGACGGTCACCTTGTTGCCCGCTTGGTCCTTCACCTCGACCGGATAGTCCACCGCCCCCGGTTTGACCGGCGATTGGCCGCCAGCCGTTCCCGATGGAGCGGAAGGGCCACAGCCCACCACGCTGAGCACCAGCAACACACTTAAGCACAGCAAGCCAAAACGTTGTTTCCACATCGATGTCATGAATTCTTCTCCTTTCTTGATGCGCACGTGAAAAACCTGTGCATCCCGATGGGCACAGGTTGGAGAAGAGCATGCGAAAAAGACGCGGGATTCAACTGCCCGCACGCACGCGTCCCTCCTTAACCCTCGAAGGAGAACGCAAGTGGACGTTTGGAAAAGGCAGGTCTCCTGGCTCATGGTTCATCGTCCAACTGCGCCTTCCCATCGTGATGTCACGACAGTGGCCTTCACCTGTTGCAGTTATCCTCCCCATTGACAGTGGCGGGACCGCGCCGGATTCGCACCGGACTTCCCTCTTGGCTCTCTTTATGCAAGAAAGACCTTTTCCCCTATTCACTTCGTTCGTTATCATTATAATGGAAAGGGAAATCCGTTGCAATTTTAGGCATATTAACAAAGTTCACCAACACAGGAGGAGCGATATGAACCGTTACCCATTTGCGCTTGACCTCGGCAAAGAGGATCGCATCATCCGTGGGGACCTATTTTTACCGGACACTGTGCCATCGGCCCCCACTGTGCTCATCTGTCATGGATTCAAGGGTTTTAAGGATTGGGGCTTTTTTCCCACATTGGGACAGAGACTGGCGGAAGCCGGCTTGGCCGCCATCACCTTCAACTTCTCCATGAATGGGGTGGGGAAAGATCTTGAACACTTTACTGAACTGGAAAAATTCTCGCGAAACACCTTCAGCCACGAACAAGAAGATCTGGTTTTCTTGATTGAAGCCCTCCGGCAGGGGGCTCTTCCGCAAGCGGAGCGGTGTGACCTCACCCGGTTGGGGATCATGGGACATAGCCGTGGCGGCGGCAACAGCTTGCTGTACGCGTTGGATCATCCCGACAGGGTGAAAGCCGTGACCATCTGGAACAGCATTCACCGGGTTGACTTCTTCTCGCCCGAGTTGATCGAAGAATTGCGGAACAAGGGTATCTCCCATGTCATCAACGGAAGAACCGGACAACGCTTGCCGATTCGGCGCGAAGTGTTGGAAGACATCGAAGCGAACCGTGAACGCTTCGATCTGCTCGGGCGCCTTCCCCATCTCAAGCAACCGCTGTTGCTCGTCCAAGGCGACCAAGATTTGCCCGGACTCTACGAAGGGGCGGTACGGATGGCCGAAGCGGCGCCGCAGGCCACTCTTCATGTGATCCAGGGGGCGAACCACACGATGGGCGCCGTGCATCCGTTTGCCGGAATGACCCCGCAATTGGAAGAAGCGATTCGGGTAACCGCCGATTTTTTTGTGCGGGAGTTGGGATAAACACCAACACAAGAACTCCGATCGCGAACCACAGTCCTTCCATGTCCGCAAAATAGGCCCGTTAAAATGGACGAATGGGTTAAACTAGAAGATAGACGCAACCGAAAGGAGAACGATGATGACCGTAAGCCATCTCAAACAAGTACAACTCCATGTGGAAGGCATGTCTTGCCAACATTGTGTGCGGGCGGTGGAGAATACCGTCAAGGAGGCGGGGGCGGAAGCGCAGGTTGACTTGGCCAACCGCCGCGTCACCATCCATTATGATGAAAACAAAGTCAGCCTCGACCAGATCAAACGCGAAATCGAGGAACAAGGCTACTCGATCGCTTAAATTCAGGAAGCAGGTGGAATGAATGGAACCGCGACAACCGGAAGAACATCACCCATGTTCCTCTTCAACCGAACGGAAAAGCCACCACTCCGAAAAAGTGAAAACCAATCTGACCTCCCGCCTTAACCGCATTGAAGGACAAGTGCGCGGGATTAAGAAAATGATCGAAAACGATACCTATTGCGATGATGTCCTCAACCAGATCGCCGCCGTGCAATCCGCCTTGAACAGCGTCGGTAAAATCCTGTTGGAAGGGCACTTGCGCAGTTGCGTTACAGAACGGCTCCAAGAAGGGGACACCCAGGTGATAGACGAACTGCTCGTCACCGTAAAAAAACTGATGAAATGAACAAAGCGGCTTTCTTCATGCAGAAGAAAGCCGCTTGCGCTTGCTGACAAAGTGGCCCCGGAGTCGATTTTGAGTCTCCGTTTCCCACTTTTTCCTTTGTTTTTTCACCCCCAGGGTACAGGCAAAAATCTTCCTCCTCTCAGGATGTGTCATGATCATGATCTCTTACAACCGCGGGTCGATCGGTTCCGATTCCAAGGCCATGACGCCAAACGCGCACTCATGCACACGATAGAGCGGCTCCTTTGCCACAAAACGCGCAAGCCCCTCCAGACCCAAGGCAAATTCGCGCAAGGCCAGAGACCGTTTCTGCTTCAGACCCCGTTTGCGCAAGCGGGTCAAGTTGGCTTCCAGCGTGTAGTCAGGTCCGTAGATGATCCGCAAATACTCCCGTCCCCGGCATTTGACCGCGGGCTGGAGCAAGCCGTGCTTGGTGGTGGAGATAAAGGAGAGCGGCTTGACCACCATTCCTTCACCGCCCGCTTCCGTCATCTCAAGCCACCACGCGATCGCCGCTTCCACTTCGGCCGGTTGGTTCACGTTGACCACACGATAGCGGGTGGCCAGGAGAACCTCCGTATCCTGCTTGCATATCCTTGCAATCGTCTCCATGTGCCACAGATGATCATGGTCGCTATAGACCCGCCCCTCTGTCGCCAACAGGTGAAACGGAGCCAGCTTATAATCGGCCAACCCCTGAACACGCCACGAGTAACGCCGATACGCTTCCACGAAACGCCGGCTGTTTTCGCGCTTCTCTTGGAAACGGGACAAAAGCGCCTCCGCATGCCGTCCCCCGGTTACCGCTTGTTGCAACAGCGATACCGCCCCATTCAAAGCGAAGCGGCTCGCCGACCCCACTTTGGCATACTGCTGCCGGATTAACTCCTGCGCTTTGGCCGACCAAGGCATCAATTCGCAATCGAGGCACACCCAGTCGGTCTTCAGCTCATCCCACAGTCCCGCTTGGGTGATCGACCGTTGCAACCGCTCCAACAACGCTTGTTCCACCGACACATCCTCAAAAAAACGTCGGCCCGTACGCGTATAGATGATGCCCCAACTCGCTTCCGCCACGCCAAACCGCTCCAAGGGCACTTGCTTATTCCGGCAAACGATGACCACCGCACGCGATCCCATATGCTTCTCTTCACAAATGACGCGCAACACCCCGCGTTGCCCGTAGTACCGCAAAGCCTCTTCCGGATGTTCCAGATATCCGGGTTGCCCGGATGTTTCCGATGGGGACATCGTCGGCGGAAGGTAGATCAGCCATTTGGGATCGATCGCAAACCGGCTCATCGTCTCCAAGGCGGCCGCGGCTTGATCCTTGTGAATGTGCACAGGACTCGCGAGCAAGCGGGTTTGAATGCGGTCTTTCCTTACATCCTCCACATCAATCCTCGTCCCGTCCTGTTTCATCACCGAATCATCCGCCGAAACCAACGGCCGCACCGGTTCAGCATACACTTGCCGCGCCGGGACGGATACCAGTTCATTCTCCGGATATCGAAAGGCCGTCAGTTTCCCGCCAAACACGCATCCCGTATCAATGTTGAGCGTCCGGTTGCACCAGATGGGTTCCGGAATCGGGGTGTGCCCATACACGACCGTCGCCCGCCCGCGATACGATTCCGCCCAGTTCAACCTTACAGGCAGGCCAAACTCATCGGTCTCTCCCGTCGTCTCACCGTAAAGGGCGAAATCGCGGATCACACTGGAAGCCCGCCCCTGATACTCTTCTTTCATTCCGGCGTGGGCCACAACCAGCTTGCCGTCATCCAGGACATAATGGCTGACCAACCTTTGCAAAAACTGCCGCATCTCCTCGATCCATTCCGGCGATTCCCTTTCCAATTGGGCCAAGGTGACTTCCAGCCCGTGCTTGACTTGCACTTGCCGCCCATTCAATTTCTTAAGCAACTTGACATCATGGTTGCCCGGCACACAGAGCGCCTTTCCTTGCTTGACCATGCTCATCACGAGGCGCAACACGGACGGGCTGTCCGGACCGCGGTCAACCAAGTCCCCCAAGAAGATGGCTCGCCGCCCCACCGGCGGTTCAACGCGAATGTCCGCGCCGGTTCCCGTTACACGGTAACCCAGCTTCTCCAGAAGCTCAACCAGCTCCGCATAACATCCGTGAATATCCCCAATGATGTCAAACGGTCCCGTCTCTTCGCTTTTATCCACCCATGGGCGTTCCCTTACGATCTCCACTTGCCGCAACTCTTCAGGCGTGTGCGCTTTATAGATATAACGGAAGCCTTCCTGTTTCAAGTCCTTCAGTGATCGCTTCAGCGCTCGGTGTTGCCGTTTGATCACGTGCGGCGCCAGTTTCCTTTCCCGCATCGCATTATGTTGTTGGCAGACGCTTTCCGCCACATCCATCACCAAAGCGACGGGGATCATGTGATATTTTTTCGCCAGGGCGATCAGTTCCTTGCGCCCGTCGGGTTGGACGTTCGTCGCATCGATCACCGTCAGCCGTTTCCGTTCCAACCGCTTCGCCGCCACATGGTGCAACACCTCAAACGCGGCCCGGGAAGCCGATTGATCACTCTCATCATCGCTTACCATGGCGCGAAAGAAGTCGGAGGAAAGCACTTCCGTCTCCTTAAACGCCCGCATGGCAAAGGTGGATTTCCCTGATCCCGATGCGCCGATCAACACCACCAGCGAACATTCCGGTATCTTCCATTGCATGATGGTCACCTCTATGATTCCCTCGATTCCTTCGTCAATCTGTGAATAAACCTTTATCCGCCGCGCTCCAAAACCGCTTGCCAATGACTTTAGAAATCATATGTCGTCAGTCGGTTTGCCGCTGAAACACCGCCATCTGCGTGGGGGCGCCAACGTTCGGATCAAACGGACCCACCGGGTGGAACTGAACCGAATAGCCATGGCGCTTCGCGATCGGCTCAGCCCACGCCGCAAACTGCGCCCTCGTCCACTCAAAACGGTGGTCGTGATGCCGCATCTGCCCTTCCGCCATCCCTTGAAAACGCGCGTTATATTCGCGGTTGGGAGTCGTCACGATCACCGTGTCCGGCTCCAGCTCGCCAAACACGAGCTGTTCCAGTTGCGGCAACCGTTCCGGCGCAATGTGCTCGATCACTTCCACCAAGCTGACCGCTTCATAGCCCCGCAAACGGCCATCGCGATAGAGGAGCGAGCCTTGAAACAGCTCCACCTGTTCCGGCAACCGTTCTCTGGCGATCTGCAAAGCTTGCATGGACACGTCCATTCCCGCCAATTTTTCAAAACGCCGATCCTGGCTGAGAATGCGCAGCAGTTTCCCTTCGCCGCAACCCAAGTCCAATACCCGTGTCGCCCCCACTTGCCGCAACATCTGAGCCACTGTTTGCAGACGGATATCATTGAGTCGCAAAGGCTTTTCCGCTTGTTCTTCCCGGCTGTCCGTCAGCTCCGCCGGTTCGGCCCATTCCGCCAAGGCTTTTTGTGCAAGCTTGCGCTGATATTTCAGATAGCGGGTCGTGATCCACTCCCGCTCCGGATGATGCGGCAGCCATTCCTCCCCATGGCGCAACAGCTTCTCCACCTCATCTTCGCCCACCCAATAATGCTTTTCATGATCAATGGCGGGAATCAGCACATAGAGATGGGACAGCAAGTCCTTCAACCGCACCCGCCCGCGCAAAGTCAACCGGACATAAGGACTCAGACCCCACTCGGGATACGACTCATCCAATGGCAAAGGGTTCACTTCCACTTCATAACCTAATGGAGAGAATAACCGCTCTATCCGTTCACTTCCTCCGCGAGCGGGCAACAGTGAAAGAGTCGCCTCCAGCGGGACGGCTTTATCCACCAACTCAGACCGCTCTTTGGAACGTCCCGCCAACGCCGAAGAATACACCTGGCCCAAGGCAACGCTGAAGAAGGAAGAAGCGACATACGGCCGATCATTGACATACTGGTCCAAGGTGAAGGCGGAGCCCTGTTGCCCCCGCCCCCGAACCAACAGCACGGGATCCAATTCCATCAACAGCACCGCCGTAGCGCGCTCTTCACTCACTTCTGGATAAAAGACATGCGCTTCCCCATACGACAAAGAAAACGTCTGAACCCGTTCGGGATGTTTATGGAGCAAATAACCCAAATCCGTCGCCGGCTTCTCCTTGTATGTGATAGATAAATACATGGTTGCTCAAATCTCCTAAAGTTTCTATTTATATAGAATATCATCCGTTTCATTAATCATCTTACAATCCCGACCATTACTCTACAACAGCATTTTATATAATAAATCAGTCATGTTGATTAGCCTTTAAGGAGAAGGCGGTTTTGCCTGCACCCTGTGGGTGAAAGCTTCGTTAAGAACGCAGTCTCATCATCCGCCTCCACCAAATGATTGTCTCCACCAAAAAACCGCCTTCCCACGAAGACGGTTTGGTTTGTTGTTATGCTTTTTGCCTTGCTTCTTCTTTCAGCACCTGCTTCATGATTTTGCCCAAGCCATTTTTGGGAAGCTCATCCACAAACACGACTTCAGGCACTTTGTAGGCGGCCAAACGCTCCCGGCATCGGCGAATCACATCCGCTTCCGTCAACGGAGTGTCCGGCTTTTTGACCACATAGGCCCGTGGCGCTTCCCCCATCACTTCGTGGGGCGCGCCGACCACCGCCACTTCCAGCACATCCGGCATCTGATGGATCACTTCTTCGATTTCACCGGGATAGACATTGTCCCCGCCGTAGACAATCACGTCTTTATAGCGGGACGCTACGTATAAAAAGCCATCTTCATCAAAATAACCCGCATCGCCCGTATAACACCAACCATCCCGCAACACTTGGGCGGTCGCCTCCGGATTGCGCCAATACCCTTGGAACAGGTACGGGCTTGTGACCACAATCTCCCCGACCTGACCCGGGGGCAAGGCCGCGCCGGTATCCGGGTCCACGATGTTCACTTCCACCTCGGTCGCCGGCTTGCCGACCGATTCCGCTTTATCCAGGCCCATTGTGGGATTCCAGCCACTGATGGCCCATGCTTCGGTGCTGCCGTACCCTTGTGCCATCGGCAAGCCCTGCCGCAGGTAATCCTTGATGAGCGAAGCGGGCACATGCGTGCCGCCAGACGAGACGAATTGGAGGGAAGACAAGTCCCACCGGCCCCGTTTCCATTCCTCCAGCAGATACCGATACACGGCCGGAAAAGCGAACATCCCATTGATTTTCTCTTGTTCGATCATGTCCAGGATTGCCGCCGGACGATCATCGGTCAGAAACACCATCGTGATGCCGTTGGCCACATTCATCACCATCATCATGGTACTGCTCATGTGGAACAACGGATGCACCGCCAAAAATCGCGTTCCCGGTTGGACGGCATACCGAAACTGGTTATTCCTGAAGTAGGCATCGATTCCCCCATGCGCGATCATGCACCCTTTGGGCAAACCGGTCGTTCCCGAAGTGAACAGCATGAAGGCCAAATCATCCTCCGCCAGATCGACCACAGGCGGCTCCGTCGTGGGATACTCCGCAAAAATGGCGGCAAAGGGCTCCGTCATTTCCAACCCGACGCCAACCGGCACGAGGTGGTCCACGCTTCCCCGTTCTTTGACCAACCGCAACGCCTCGGCGAACTCTTCATCATAAAACAGCGCCTTCGGCTCGGCGTTCTCCACAATGCCCGCGACTTCATAAGCCGTCAAACGCCAATTCAACGGAACCGCCACCGCCCCGACAAGGATGGTTGCAAACAAAATCGTGGGATAGGGATGATTGTTTTTGCAAAGAATCCCCACACGGTCTCCCTTTTCCACACCCAAACGGAGCAAGTGATGGGCCAACTGGTTGACCCGCTCATGAAACTCCCGATACGTGAACCGTTCCTTTCCGCCGACCACCGCCTCCACTTCGGGCGTTTGGAGCGCGCGTTGGCGCAAGTAAGGTTGAATGGTTCCCATCGCTCTTTTCCCCCTCGCAGTTTATATCATCTACCCGATGTTCTATTTTAATCGATTGATTAGCATATGTAAATTTTAGATACACGAAATATTTTCGTGTGAATAACCCATGTTTCCAGTTAAAAAACAAAAGACCGACCGTTCAAGCAGTCAGTCTTTCTCACTATCATGCAAAAATTCTGTTCGATTTTTAAAACATGACGGATGAGCTGGTGCTTTCAAAAATTTTGACAGCCGTTTTTTCGCGCATGTATACGAGATACCGCGTATACAGGCGCCAAATGGCTTGCCACACCTCATCGTTGTAAGGCATGTACGTGACTTTCAATCCGATCGCTCTCGCTTCTTGATGATTGATCACGGAACCGTGGTTGGGGTATTTTTCGATGTTGATCAACGTTTCGGCGATGCGCTTGGCCGCTAGATCGTTGTTCTTGTACATCGAGCGGGACAACCATTTGACGGCCAAACGTTTTGAATGTTCGATCGATTTGTAGCAGAAATCGATCAGGGCCGCATCGACTCCCTGCAAAAACGGCAGATAGGCGGCGTTGAGGGGTTGTCCAGCCGCATGTTCCCGTTTGATCATTTCCAATCCATTCAAAAAAGCTTGAGCCGGTCGATACTGATAACCAAAGACGGTAGGGATGGATATCTGCGGATCGATCGGCCCCAATTCCGAAGTGTTGCTCATCACGATTTCATCGGCGGCGAGGCTAATCAAGGTCGCCGCGCTTTTCGCCGCCTGCGGTACGATCACGCGCAAATGCTTCGTCTTGGACAACAGGGTGTGCACCAACGTTTCCGCGGCGTTCGGGTCCCCACCCGGACTTTCGATAATGAAATCCACATCACAATCATCTTCCAAGGAAGCGACAATTTCATGGAACGGCGCAATGTCTTCTCGCGTGATGGCACTTTCCGGATGCGTGATGTTCGCGATATAAACAAGCATCCTGCGCCCCGTTGCCGTTTCGATCTCTTTGATCAGCTCTTGCCGCTCATAGCGATCGCGATGGATGGCATGAAACAAAGGCGTTTGCTTCGGCATCTGAAGTTGACTCATAAATTGTTGGTCTCCTTCAACTCTATAATCTATTCCCCTCTGAATGGTTTGCCATACAGCTTCTCTTTGCTGGGCTTAATCCCCAGCGCTTCAATGTCTTTTTTCAGCTTCTGCACGGACTTGGCGAACATCTCGAACTCGTTCTCCTGGTTTTTATGGCGTTTGGCCAACAGTTCGTCTCTGGCTGCTAACAGGGCGTGAAACATCATGATCTACCCTCCTTACCTTCAAAGCAACACTAACTACATTATACTATATGCGCATCATTTCCAAAAGATACAGACAGTTGCTAGTACATCTTGGCAAATGTTTTTTGTGAGCCTAGAAGGGAAGAACTAGGTTATCCGTTTCTGTCAAGCGAGGGCGCTAGTAGAATAAGAGAGTCAGTTGCTTGGGATTTGTTTAAGTTTATGCTTTTTGTCGGTCGTCCATGTTGCGCCCATGCTCTTCCCGCTTCCTGCGCCCAATCATGGACTCCCTCCTCGGTGTTGGCCTTCTTAATCAGCAACATCACTTTCGCTATGAAAAACAGAAATCGTTTAATCAGTCTATTCCCTTTATCTTATTCCTTCCCCCCGTTTCTTGTTTCCTTTTTCGTCTGGCTCTATACCCGCCACGCGAGGCCGAACAAAATATCGCAAAAGATTGAATCTTTCTTTCTGCTGGCTTTTCCAACTTCTCCTATTCTTGCATCTCTCAATTCCCTTCTGCTAGACTTGTTAAATGATAGATTAAGAGTACAAAGGAGACAGTCCCTTGAAACATATCGGAATCTTACAAGCCTTGGAGCATGAGCCGGCCGAACCAATTCAATACCGTTTGCGCCTCGACGATGAGAAGATCGCGCTCAATGAGCTGTTGGGCCAGCGGATTGAAATCTCCTTCCTGGATGAGTACCGCTGCATTTACTGCGGGCGCAAGACCAAGAAGTTCTACGGCAAAAACAACTCGTGCTACCCTTGCTTTCGCGACCTGCCGGAAAATGACCTCTGCATCGTCAAACCGGAATTGTGCCATTACCACCAGGGCACCTGCCGCGATGCGACGTTTGGCGAGCACCATTGCATGCAACCCCATATCGTCTATCTGGCCTTAAGCAGCGACATCAAAGTCGGCATCACCCGCAAAACCAACATGATGAAACGCTGGATCGACCAAGGCGCCACCCAGGCCGTCGCCATCATGGAAGTGCCCAGCCGCAAAGACGCGGGGGACATCGAGGTCATTCTCGCCCAACACGTCAAAGACAAAACCAACTGGCGCAAAATGCTCAAGAATGAAACCGCCGACTGCGACCTCCTCGCCACCCGCGCGGAATTGGTCGCCAAGCTCCCGGAGCCGTACCACGCCTATCTCATCCCAGACCCGGAAATCATCCCGCTCACTTATCCTTCCCTGTCCACCTTGGAAAAAATCACTTCCCTCAGCCTGGACAAGCAAGCGACCATCAGCGGAACGTTGATCGGGGTGAAAGCGCAGTATTTGATCTTGGATTCAGGTGTTTTCCAAGTGCGGAAGCATGCGGGGTACAAAGTGGCGTTTGCGGTGTGAAGAGGTTAGAGAAAATATTGAAGGGAAGCCGAAAAACACGGTTTCCTTTGTTCCTTCATACCGAATGGATCGTTGATCATCATTTAGGCAAAAAGAAAAAGGCTACTCCCCTGTAGCCTTTTTGCCGATCGTTAGTGTTCCCATTCGTCGTCGTTAGCTGCATGCATCGGATTCAATCCATTACACCGCATACATATCATCCTCGCTTCTTAAATGAAGTTCATTTTGAAGAGTCAATGGGCCCATTTGCGCGATCAAGGTCTCATCACGGATGAAGAATTTGAAGCAAAGAAAAAACAACTGCTCGGGTTATAAGGCTGTCCATTTGGACGGCTTTTTTAGTCGAAATCAACGGGCAATCTCAACACCCATACACATCGCCTTTCATCCTACCACACGAAGAAACATACCCCCAGCGGGATGAGCACGGAGACCAACATGGACGACCGACTCACACATAATCTTAAACAACAGAAAAAACAGGTGTGCCCCTCTACCACCGCTTCTTCCATGGCGGAAAACGGTACGGACGGTCCCACCTCTTCTTCGTCCCAAACCACCGCGGACACAACCTGAACAACATCACCGCGCCCAAGACCAGCACAATCCCCCACACATACATATGCGTCACAAACACAATCCCAAACAGGATGATCGCCACCGCCGTCAACAGCGCCGCCGCAAACAAGCTTCTTACGAGCAACAATCCCAACAGATAGATCAACACCCCAAACAACAAAAACAACGGACTTAAAATCAGCAAGGCCCCCGCCGCCACGCCCAGGCCCGTTCCGCCGCGGAAGCCGAGAAAACAGGAATACATGCTGCCCGCCACCACCAGCAGCGCCGCCAAGTACGCCCCCACCCAGCCCAACACCGCAAACCCCAACAATGTCGCCGATATGCCTTTCACCAGATCGATCACGGTCAGCAACAAGGCTTCTTTCTTGGGAAGTTGCGAATAAATCAGCACCTTCTTGTGCGAAAGGGGATATGGACACACCCACCAATGGCAGGGCAAGGCCCCGATCACATACGCCAGGCAGAGGATGAGTAACCAAGTCATGAGCGTCTCCCCTTCTCTAAGCCGCGGGCATCCGTCGGCAAATCATGACGGTGAGCACCACCAGGCCGCAATAGCCGAACAACGGATAAAGATAATGCACCAGCGTAGGGAAGCCGATCAAGGAGAACAGATAAGCCACCCCAAAGATCAACACCATGATCAGAGGCTTCTTGAGCGGCATCACTTGGCTCAAATTGGCCGTCAAGCCGTACACGTTGCCGATCAGGCTCGTAAAGATCTCCGCCCACATCATCGCCAGGAAGAGGAACTTGACCCCCACCCCCAACGTGCTGATCACATAGCCCATGGGAATGTCCAATTGGGACGCTTTCTGCCAGTGGAGTTGCAACGCCAGGTTGCAGGCGAACAACATGATGCCAAGCCCCACGCCCCCAATCCACCCGCCCAGCTTGATCGTCCGCTCATCGGCGACCTCCGCCCCCAGCGGCACCAATACGGCCTGCGTCAGCACCAAGTTGAACGACACATAGACGAAAGCCGACGGCAACCAGTGCGATCGCTCCGGCTCCGGAATCAGCGTGGCCAGGGAGGTCAGATCCCCCGATTGCCAAGCGTGCGCCGCCACCAGCACGATGAAGAGGAACATGAGCGGCACCACCAGCGAATTGACCGACAGCACGCCATCCATGCCGCGCACGATGAAGAAGAAGGATAAGAGAGCCGTAAAGATCACGCCAACATGGAACGACAGCCCCAACTGCTCCGCAAACAGCGAACCCGTCCCCGACATCATCGCCGACGTGACCCCCAACAGCATCACGCTGATGAGCGCCGTCATCATCGGTCCCCAGCGCTCCCCGAACAAATACTGGTTAAATTCCTCGTACGACCTCGCCTGCAAGCGGCAACCGAGCAGCATCATCCGCGTCCCCAAGAGAGCGAACAGCACCGTGGCCACCAGCACCCCCCACGCGCCCCGCTCCCCGAACAGCGTGAAAAACTGCAAAATCTCCTGCCCCGAAGCAAACCCCGCGCCCACCACCGTGCCGATATAGGTGAAGCCGATGCGACAGGCGAGCACCCACCGCTCCATCTCCAGCCACGTCCCTTCTTGTCCTTCTGTTAGGACTAGTCTATGGGGGAAGAAGGGGGGTTAGAACAAAAGAAAACCCCAGCGAGTAAACTCGCTGGGGTTTGACGAAGGCTTTATTGACCCCAAAAACCTCCGCCGCCATTATCACCTTGGTCGCCGTTACCAGGTCTGCCACCGCCACCCTGGTCACCATCGCCGCCACCAATGATGCCGCCGTTATCACCGCCGTTATCTTGTTCCTTGCCTGTTTTGGTCGGATCATTGGGGAATTTGTCTTCATAATCGTTGACGCGGTCACCGTCAGTATCCTGTTGGCGATCATCTATTCCGTCTTTATTTTTATCGTATTGATCGTCAACCTTCTTCTCTTCGCCTTTCACTTCCACAGTAATCACATTACTATCTTTTTGTCCCAAGGCCGGATCGGGTTGTTGCGTATCGATCGCGATCACTTTATACATGTACACTTTCTTCTGATCGCCACCGCCTCCGATGAAGTCAAAGAACCCACCGCCGCCACCTTCTGGCACTTGGACAGTCGTGTCTTCCCATCCGGTGGAACCTGGACCCGCTTCACCAACCGGGGTGAATTGGCCGTTGCCTTCCGAACGCAAGATTTGGTATTTCACGCGTTCATTTTGTTGTTGCCAATGCAACACCACTTTTTTGCCTTCTTGTCTACCGCTTAATTGTGGTGCTTGCAATTGGAATGGCGGTGATGGATCTTTTACCCCTTCTGGTTTTTCAAACTGATGAGGCGGAATGCCTTCATGTGCAGCGGACATGACATAACTAAAGATTTTCGCTGGTGCGCTACCACCCGTCACTTTCACAATCTCTCCGCCAGTCGGGTACCATACATTGACCGCGGCAACTAAGTCTGGCGTATAACCAACAAACCAGCCGCCTTTTTCCCCTTGCACCGTACCCGATTTACCGGCGACATCGCGTCCATCTTCCAACTTGGCGTTATGACCGGTTCCGCCATCTTCGAAAATGACCTTTTTCATCATCCGGGTCATCCACCATGCGGTTTTGGCATCAAATACTTTCTTTGTTTCTTTGTAATTCGTTTTTGGCTTTAACTCGTCTTCACCATCCATCACTTTGACAATCGCATGTGCTTTATGGTAAGAGCCGTCCTTGACGAATACTTGATACGCTTGCGCCATTTGAACCGTATTTACGCCTTTATTTAAGGCTCCTAACGCCAATGGAGCGTAGTCTTTATCCGCCTCCTGAAGCTTAAGGCCTAACTGATTTCCAAACTCGAAGGCCGGATCCAACTTAACCACATCATGCAACAGGTGGATGGTAGACAAGTTGAGCGACTTTTTAACCGCTTCGGCCATGGGGACATCGCCTTTTTCACCAGGTGTGAAGTTTTTGGGATTCCATCCTGGGCGAAAGTCAATTTTTCTATCATTCAGCATCGAGAATTCATTATAATCATGCTTATAAACTGCGGGTCCAAAAACAGTCAGGGGTTTAATGGTAGAACCAGGTTGCGCGATTTCCAACCCACGGTGAGTGGATGCGGCATTATATTGACGTCCGCCACCACTCGCCACAATCAAACCCGTTTTTGGATCAAGGATGGTGATTCCGGCATCGGCATCTTTCAATTGTTCACCATTATTGTTAACAAACATGGAATCATCTTTTAGTGCCTTCTCAACAGCATCTTGAGCCTTTACATTTAACTTGGTATGAATTTCATATCCTTTATTCGCCAGATCTTCAGGATCTACGTCATATTCATTTTTAAGTTCTGTTTTGACCAAATCCTTAAAGGCTTGGTATTTATCTTTAACCGCATATTTCTTTCTGCAATCCTCACATGCTTTTAAAGGTTTCTCAGCCAATTTATTGGCTTCTTCTTGCGTTATAAACGGCTTCATGACGTCGTCAACCGGAAAGACTTGTGTCAATACGACATCGCGTCGTTCTTTGGCTTTTTCCGGATGGCGCACGGGATTATACGTACTCGGCGCTTTGGGCATTCCCGCCAACATGGCAACCTCTTCAGGTTCTAGGTGATCTTTAACTGGATCTTTATCGAAATAGACTTTGGAAGCCATGCGCACACCAGCGATATCCCCGCCAAATGGAATATAATTGAGATAAGCAGCCAAAATATCCTCTTTACTTGCTTTTCTTTCAAGGTTTAAGGCGCATCCCAACTCTTGAACTTTACGGGTCATCGTTTTTTCCGGGTTTTTCAGCACGATGTTTTTGCATACCTGTTGGGTAATCGTACTTGCCCCTTGCGCCGCGCCCATCGCCACAATGTTTTTCACAACAGCGCGCGCCAAGCCCTCAAAGTCAACCCCATTATGCTCATAAAAACGGCGGTCCTCCACTTTAACAAAGGCGTCCGGCAACATTGGGTTTACCTTGCGCATTTGCTTCATGTCCGCCCATTCGCGCTGGCTGAAACCAAAGGTCGCAACAACGTTTCCTTTTTGATCAAGAATCTTTGAGGACAACGGCATATTCGCCTTATCAATCTCTTTCAAATCATACATATCCGCCGATGCCATGATGGCCGCACAGCCACCCACCATTAACAATAAAGAAGTCAATAAGATCAACATGAACCATTTCCAAGTAAAAAACCGTTGCCACCCTTGCTTTGGCGGGCGGCGGCCACTGGAACCTCTGGGGCCACCGCCGCTGCTGCGGCCAGAGCGGGAACGGGAGCCTGCGCGTTCACTGCGAGTTCGTGGCGGCATGGGGCTGTATCCGCTTTTCATGCTCACCTTGCGAAAATCGTCCATCGCGTCTACCTCCTGAAACACTAGTCGTTCATCGCAGTTATCTTTATCTGTCTCAACTTCCTTCTTATTACCACTTCTCTTTTCGGCTTTTCTCGGCTGGTTCCTGCCTCCGCACTTGTGCTATAGTGAAGCGTGGAGGTGAGAAACGATGCACGAGCGAGCCGCCGTGTTTGCGTGTCGCTTCACCGGAGTGGTGGGACTTCTTGCTTCCCTGTTTTTGTGGAAAGAAAGCGGCCTTCCCTCCTTCGCCGCCGGCCTGATCGGCTCCGGCTTCTGGTTCGCCTTGGCGTGGTGGATTCAGCGACGCGCTTCGTCTGCGATTAAATAACACATATCATTATAACGGATATGCATTGAAAAAGGTTTGTCGTTTTTAAAAAATATTACAGAAATATTACAATGATTTTATGTAGATTCTACATAAAATCATCAATAAGTTAAACCCCCGGTTATTGGAATCACCGCGCCCGTAATCATGTCGGAATCAGGGTGGGCAAGAAAACGGACCACCCGCGCGATGTCTTCCCCCGTCCCCGAACGTCCAATGGGCGTGCGGGGATCGCGCTGTCCACGCGCCTTCGCGATCGGCGCTTCCTTGTAGGGATCGCGGATGTCCCCCGGAACCACCATGTTGACCGTGATCCCATGGGGGGCCTCTTCGGCGGCCATGGTGCGGGTCAGGGAGGCCAATCCCGCTTTGGCGGCCGCATACGGGCCATAACCCGGCCAGGCGGGAGACGACTCCACTTCGGGAAAGCCGAAGGTGATGATCCGGCCATGCCCCTGCCGTCTCATCGTTGGCAGAAGTTCCCTCACCAGATAAAAGACCCCAGACAGGTTCCCATCCACCATTTCCCGCCATGTGGCATCACTAAACTCGATGAGCGGCGTCCGCTTGAAGGTGAAGGGTCCCGCCGCACAGACCAGCGCATCGATCCGGCCCCACCGGGACAGCACTTCCGCGCTCATCCGCTTGACATCCTCCACCAGGCTGACGTCCCCTTGTACAACCAAGGTCTCTACTCCTATTTGTTCGAGTTCATTCGCTAATTTATATGCAGGTTCGACACTCCGTCGATAATTGATCACAATTCGATAGCCATCTTGGGCCAACCCTTTGGCCACCATCACCCCTAAGCCCTTGGAGCCGCCAACCACCCAGGCAACGGGTTTTGTTGCCTCCTTCATCCACGTTCAACTCCCTTATAAAGACAATGTGTCTGTATCTATTATCTATGATGAACCCTCTACTATTATACAAAAGAACGGGAAAAACCCCAGACCGCCTTCAAGCGATCTGGGGCTGTTGAGCCCGTTATTTCCCAATATAGACCGATTTGACCAAGGTACGGGCATATGGTTGGCCATCCTTCGTTTTTCCGCTCAATTCCACCGTGATGTTGTAAACGCCGGCCTGTTTGCCCAGCACGTCGCCGGTCAACTCCGCACTGGCCATCTTCCCTTTGCTCAAACTTTGCTCCCGGGTCTGCCCCTGTGGGTCAACGATTTTGATTTTCCCCGTGAGGGAAGCGAAATCGATGCGATCCAGCCCTTTCAGCTTAACCTTCAGCTTGGTCGACGGCTCTTTGTGGAGCGCCGGCAGATCCAACTCGACCGTGCTGGTTCCCATAAAGTGGGCCGTCAGGAGATAGGCGTCTTCCCCCTTGGAGAGAAGCTTCACTTGCCAATTACCCGCTTCCGGCTTGGCGACGCGGATCTCCTGCACCGTCGCGCCGCGGAAAAACTCCCCATCCTTGGACATGCGCACTTGCTTCACTTCTTTGCCCGACGGGGAGACCAGCACCACTTGCGTATCGCTCGCTTTGGTGCGCACCAGGAAGACGGCTTCTTTCACCCCGGCTTCCACCGGCACTTGCTGGACGTGTTCTTTCTGCCCGGCCAAGGCGCCGCCGCGGACAAAGGCTTCTTGCTTATTAACGGCTTCCGCTGTTCCCAACGGTTCGCCCACCTTTTGCGTCACACTGGCCGTGGCGGTGCGCAAAGTGGATTCGATCCGGCTGAACACGGCCCGGCCGGTGCGGATCTCATCATGGTCGAGGTCGGCGGTGAAGAGGTGGGTCCCATAAGGAAGATCGGTGCTCCAGACGTTGACAAGGCCGTCATTGTCCCCATATTGCCAGAGGTAGAGCCCCCCTGCGGCCAAGGCGGAAAAGGTCGGCCCCCAGCTGGTTCCGGCGGTGGTGTAATACCGGTTTTGCCGGGCGTTGGCGTGATTGTCCGTCTGCTCACGGAATTTGGCCATTTCTCCCACTTGGAGGGAATACGTGCCGGCATCTTGTTGCCCGAGCAAGTCAGCCAGCCAACCGGCCCACGAACTGTACGCCAAGTCGGCCAGGTGGGACCCTTCGTGGGGCGATCCCAGGGTGACCACTTTATTGACGAACCGATAAGCGCCATAATGGATGAGAGCCGCTTGCGTATCGGGGCCACCCTTGCTGTGGGCCACGATATTCACTTTTTGTCCGTAATAGTTGTGGATTTGCTCCAGCATGCCCGCCAACAGGCGTCCATTGTCCCATGGGTTGGCGGCGTCGCCCCCCGGCGCGTCATACAATTGGACAAAGGCCGTCCGGTATCCATTGTTGTATGCGGTTTCATACATGTCGTTCACACCGTGGTAAGAAGTCTCTTCCCACCAGCTTTGCGCCCGGCCGTGCAATCCCTGGACGAAGACGATCGGCGGCTTGCTTGTGTCCGCGTTGGCGGGCGTGGCTCCAACAAACCAAGTTCCCGGCGCCGTACTGCTGCCCGGAGGCGGAAGCGCTTCCATATTTGCCCCATCGACCACGACTTGTCCCATCGCTTGCGGTTTGGGGATCTCCCCGCTGGCCCCCGCTGTCCCGAACGGCATGATGAGCAATACACTGACCAGCAACATCAACCAAACTTGTCGACGTCCTTGCATGGACATCCCTCCATTCGATTCAAAGTCCATCCTTCCGTTGGCCCGAAGCTGTCCAATTCCCTTTCCATCATCCGCCGATGACCACCTGCTAAAAATTGCAAAACTTCCAACCTGAAAAACAACGGCGATGATTCCACCTATTCTTGGGACCGTTGTCAATGAAGCGTCCCACCTCAATTGTATAATATTAAAAAGATTCAATCTATAAAATTTAAATAAAAATCTACTTAATTCATTTAAAAAAACCTCTTCTCCCAAGATGTTGCCATTGGAAAAAGAGGCTTTTGCTTACTCGTGTTCCTCGCGCAACCGGGCAACCAACTGCCGCATATCTTCCGGCAGGGGGGACTCCCACGCCATCCATTCTTTCCACCGGGGGTGAAACAGTTTCAAATAGGTGGCGTGCAAGGCTTGGCGGGAAATCAGGTGCCGATCTTCCTTGGTGCCGTACATCTCATCGCCGATGATGGGATGGCCGATGGAAGAGAGATGGACGCGGATCTGATGCGTCCGGCCCGTTTCCAACGAGAGCCGCACCAGCGTCGCATCGGCAAAGCGCTCCATCACTTCAAAATGGGTGATCGCCGGATAACCTTCGTCAGCATCAGTGACGGAACGATATACTTTCTGGTCGGGATGGATGTGAATCGCCTTATTGATCGTACCCCGATCTGCGACAAACGGATGATGGGCGCA
The DNA here is from genome assembly GCF_042665195.1 of Laceyella putida. Lineage (NCBI taxonomy): Bacteria > Bacillati > Bacillota > Bacilli > Caryophanales > Thermoactinomycetaceae > Laceyella > Laceyella putida. Next base: position 35,312 of record NZ_JBHTBW010000040.1, on the reverse strand, counting down.
CGCGAGATAGATCCGTTCATACCGCTTCTCCGCCATCTGTTCCGCGAGGAAAGCGTGGGCATAAGCGTGCTTGCCGACGACCAACAAGCCGGAAGTGTCGCGGTCCAGACGGGTGACGGGCCGCATCCGGTGTTTTTCGCCCCGCTCGGCCCAGTAATGCATCAGGCCATTGGCCAACGTACCATCGGGATACCCCCGGGTGGGATGGACGACGAGACCGGGGGGTTTGTCGATGACGATGAGATCTTCATCTTCATGGACGACGGCAAAGTGAATCGGTTGGGGTGGGATATGGTCCGTCTCTTCCGTTTGCATCCGGATCAGGATCTCGTCCCCCGTTTTGACCCGGGCCGTGAAGTAGATGAATTCCCCGTTTACCGTGACGAGGCGGTTCATCTTCATCCGCGTCATCAGGCGTCTGGAAAAGCGGTATTGCTTGCGCAGGACTTGATGGAGCATCAGCCCGTCTTCCGCTGGGGTGACCGTATGCGTGAATGCCGTCATGTTCTCTTGTTCCATAAAACCGTTCAATCCTTTGTCTCGTTGTTGTAGCCATGGAATTTATTTTATAAATCAGTGAGTCGTCCATGTTGTTCCTAGTTCTTCTTGGCGATAACTTAGAAGAACTGGACTTCGCAACACTTTGCGGAGTTTCCTCATTTGCTCTTCCCGCTGGGTGGGGTAACTTCTTTCTCTTATGTAGGCCGAAAGATAATGTGCATGAATGCGGGTTAGTATCCCCACACCCAATCATGGACTCCCTCCGCACCATTAACGTCTTTTCTTAGGCTTCCCCGCCTGTTGTCTCTTCACCTACCAATACCGCCAATGGATGTAGTATATCACGCCAACCCGTGAAGCGAAACGCCGCTCCCTCCTTTTGACAAAGATTGGATCCCTATGGACAAAAAAGGAACGTTTGCGTATAATGAGCGCGAAACAACAAACGAACCCATGGGGGAGCTGGAGAAGGGCCGGCTGAGAAAGTGTACCGATACACTGACCCATTAACCTGATCCGGGTAATGCCGGCGTAGGGACTTTGGAATGAGATGGACAACTTTGTCTGGTTAAGCCAACGCCTCCCGGTCAGGGGGGCGTTTTTTAGTGGAAAAGGAGTTGTGGCTTATGCAGAAACGATGGTGGAAAATGGGTCTCATTTCCGCCCTGTGCCTGTCCGCTGTGGCCTGTGGCAAACCGGCGCCGACAGGAACGGCTGACGGGCAAGGAGCGCCCAAAAAAATCACGCTGGTGCTCGATTGGACCCCAAACACCAATCATACCGGTCTTTATGTGGCCAAGGAGAAAGGGTACTTCAAGCAAGCGGGACTGGATGTGGATATCATCCAACCCGGCGAAACCGGCGCGGAGCAAATGGTGGCGACAGGCAAGGCCGATTTCGGTGTCAGCTACCAAGAAGCGGTGACCCAAGCCCGCACGCAAAAGGTCCCGATCGTCTCGATCGCCGCGGTGATCCAGCACAATACCTCGGGCTTCGCTTCTCCGGTCGCCAAAAACATCAAAGCGCCCAAAGATTTTGAAGGGAAAACCTACGGCGGGTTTGGCTCACCCGTTGAAAAGCAGATGATCTCCTCGTTGATGCAACGGGAGCAAGCCGATGTGAACAAAGTGAATATCATCAATACGGGAAATACGGATTTCTTCACCGCGGTGAAACGAAATGTGGACTTCATGTGGATTTATTATGGCTGGACAGGCATCGAAGCGGAGTTGAAAGGCTTCAAGCTCAATATGATTTATCTCACCGATTATGCGAAAGAATTGGACTACTATACGCCTGTGCTCATCACCGATGAGAAGAAAATCAAGCAAGATCCCGAAACGGTGAAATCGTTCATGAAGGCGGTCAGCCAAGGGTACCAATTTGCCATCAAGCATCCAGGGGAAGCGGCTGACATCTTAAGCCAAGCGGAACCCGATCTCGATCCGCAATTGGTGAAGAAAAGCCAAGCTTGGCTGAGTCCGCGCTATCAAGGGGACGCACCGGTCTGGGGCATCCAAAAACAGGAAGTGTGGGCCAATTACGCCGACTGGATGAAACGGCACGGTTTGTTGGAAGGTGAGTTCAAGCCGGAACAAGCGTTTACCAATGAGTTTTTACCCGGGGGAGGCAAATAAGATGGCCCGAGCTTTGGTCAGTGTGCAGATTTTGCCTCACACGCCCGGCGGCGAGAGTGTCATACCCTATGTGGATCGAGCGATTGAAATCATCCGGCAAGCGGGGGTGCCTTACCGCGTCGGGCCGTTGGAAACGACGATGGAAGGGGAACTGCCCGAGTTGTTCGCGATCATCCAGCGCATGAATGACGCGATGATTGAGATGGGCTGTCCAAGCGTGTTGCATCAGGTGAAAATCTACTACAACCCCGCCGGGACATCGATCAGGGGGTTGACGCACAAATATGACGAAAAAGAGTAAGGCCTTCGCCCCACTCGGCTTGCTTCTGTTCCTTGTGGCCGGGTGGGAGCTGGCGGTGCGGACGGAGCGGGTGGAAGCGTGGCTGTTGCCAGCTCCGTCCGCCATTTATGAGGCCTGGACAGCCTCGGTGGACCGAACGCTTTCCCATCTCGGCGCGACAGTGGAGATCGCCTTGAGCGGGCTCGGTTGCGGGCTCTTGGTCGGACTTCTTTTGGCCTCGCTCTTTCACCTGTCGTCCCTCTTGCGCGACTTGTTCCAACCGCTTGTGGTCTTGTCGCAAAATATCCCAATGATCGCCCTAGCGCCGCTTTTGGTCATGTGGCTTGGCTTTGGCGCCGCTCCCAAAATCCTGGTGGTGGCGATCGCCTGCTTCTTTCCCATCGCCGTGGCCACGATGGACGGATTCCGGCAAACGGACCGGACGTTGCTCACTTATATGCGATTGGCCGGCGCCACACGCTGGCAACAATTCATCAAGCTGGAGTGGCCGTCCGCGTTGCCATCCTTCTTCTCTGGACTCAAACTGGCGGCGACGTACAGCGTGATGGGAGCGGTGATCGCGGAATGGTTGGGGGCCAAGGAAGGCTTGGGTGTGATGATGCAACTGGCTTCGGCGTCTTTCCGCACCGACCGGGTCTTCTTGGCGATGTTCTTCATCGCGGGTGTCAGCTTGCTTCTATACGCCATCATCACCCTGGTCGAACGGTGGGTCATCCGTTGGCAACGTCCGCGCATGAAAGGAGGGGTTCCCCGTTGAAGTTGGAGGTAAAAGGGCTTTCATTCACCTATGAACAGCGTCCCGTGATTCAAGGGCTTCATTTCTCTGTGCAAGACGGGGAATTCGTCTCCTTGATCGGTCCCTCGGGCAGCGGCAAAAGCACCCTGTTTTATCTGCTGGGCGGCCTTTATCGCCCGCAAGCGGGAGAAATCCATCTCAATGGCCGATTGATCAACGGCGAGCGGGGACATTTGGCGTATATGCCGCAACAACCCTCCCTGATGCCTTGGCGCACCATCTTTGACAACGTGCGTTTGGCCCAAGAATTGACCAGGCGCACAGACCGCGTCCGGCTGAATCAACTGTTGAAGGAAGCCGGATTAGCCGAGGTGGCCCGGCGCTATCCCCACGAACTGAGCGGCGGCATGCAACAGCGGGTCGCTTTCATTCGCGCGCTGGCCAGTGACCACGATCTCCTCTGCTTGGATGAACCGTTTGGCGCACTGGACGCCCTCACGCGAACCCGGATGCAAAAGTGGCTCCTCTCGCTTCTTGAGCAAGAGCGGCGCACGATTCTCTTCATCACGCACAGTATTGAGGAAGCCATTTTGCTGTCGGATCGCATCCTCGTGTTAAGCCCTTCGCCGATGAAGGTGGCGCAAGAGGTGGCCGTTCCCTTTGCGCGGGGCCAAGAGCGCGATGAGCGGCGCGGCACGAAAGAGTGGATCCGGTTGCAACGGGAACTGGAAGCGATGTTGTTGCCAACATGAACGGAAGGTTTTATGGGAAAAGGACTCTGGGTGCGAACCAGGGTCTTTTTCTTTTGGTGCCGATCCGCCTGTTTGTCTGATCCAACAATAAAACCTGTGCCCTCCTCTCAGGCACAGGTTCCATTGTCAATATGCCACACCCGTCCGCTTATGCGTCTTGTTAAACTCATCCGGTGTCGGATCAAAGTATTTCATATCCAGTTTTTTCTCAAATCCGCCATCCGGCGTGATAAAACCAGAGCCCCAGGTGGGGTCCATCGTCACCCAGCGACCGTCCAGCTTCGCTTCCACCCAGGCATGACGCTGTCCTCCCGCTTCCCCTTCCACAAAACGGCTGGGAATCTCGGAGGCGCGCAGGAGAGCCAAAGTCAAAAACACATAATCCTGGCACACCCCTTTTTTGGTGGCCAATGATTTGATCGCGCTGTCGTCCCATGCGAATTGGTTTTTCTTAAACTTCTCCATATCATAATTCATCGTTTTCGCCACATAGGTGTAGATGGCGCGCGCTCGGGCGCGATCGCTCTGTTTGCCCGCGGTGATCTCTTTCGCCAAGTCGACGATCAGCGGATGATCGGATTGGATTCCCCGCCCGGGCAAGAGATTGCGTCCATCCATCTGCGCATGGCTGGTCACCTTAAATGTCGCCACGGTGAAGAAACGGAAGTAATCCCGGTTTTGCGAGGTGATCTCCGGCGCATATAGGGTCACTTTGTATTCCCCGGCTCCAAAACGCAACCAGATCTTGCTGTCGAATTGATATCCGCCCACCGGCAGGAAATAGGTGGCCTTGTCCTTTCCTTTCTGGATTCGCACGATCATATGGGTGGTTTGTTTGGCATAAGGCGCCGATTCATCAATCTTGCCCGCGATGCGGTAGGTCAGGTCGGCTTGGTCCCCGCTGACCAAAGGCGCGGTCAAGTGAAGTCCCCGCTCCGCATAAAGGGAAGTGAACTGAATCGGTTCCCTCTCTTCCGCCAGTGGATGGTTCACATACAGGGTCGCCCCATCCAAGTAGAATCCGCCCCGTTTGCCATCCGGAACCAAGATCTTCAGTTGGTGAACCCCTTGCCCATAGATCAAGGGGATCTTCTCTTCAAACGCCCCTTTTTCCACGGAGACGACCCGGCGGGATTCCTTGTCGCCCCGTTTCAGTTGCACAAGGACGTTGCGCACTTTTTTGTTGATCTGCCCTTTCAGCGTCAACGCGTCCCGTTGTTGGCTGTAGCCCATGACCGGGTTATCCAGTTTGAGCTGCGCTTTTTCAGCCGCCACACTGTACGAAATGTCCCGTTCGATGTCGGCATTCAGATTCGTGGCGACAAACGTGGCCATCAGATAGTACGTGTCTTCTTTTTTCTCATCAGGCAATCTCAACGTTACCCGGTATTCCCCTTTTCCTTGAAAAAGGCGAATCTTCTCATTAAACTGCCCCATCTTGATCCGGGCGTACACATCCTGCTCATCGGGCAGGTTGGGGTTCCCATCCTTGCCCAAATACTCGATGTGAATCCAAACGTATGGCAACGATAAACGTTGGTATTCCGCCACTTTCCCTGACACGGGCAACATCGTGTCCACATGCATCTGGTTATGCGCCGGCTGGTTTAACGTGGCCTTCACCTTGGTTGCGTATGGCTCCATGACGATTTTCTCTGAAGTGTGCCTTCGATTGGCGTCTTCCATGAGCTCTTGGAGCGTCGGCTTCTTCGGAAAGGACTGCACCCATTCATCCGGAGATAAGAACCCCTCTTCATACGCGGTCATGCCAATGATGCATACAGTCAGAAATGCACAGCAGGTCATTATCCATCTCATATTCATCTCTCTCCGGCCTTTCCAAGTTCTTCTAATCATTAAAATTTATCTACGCACCGTCCCTTTTCCTGCTTTCATCTTTTCCCCCGTTGAAGCGGCTAACCGGGTCAATGCCTTCCACCGGTTCATTCAGCCTGTAGATTTTATGGTTGATCACATCACTGATGGTCTGGATGTCCAATTCATGCCGCATCTGGTTGACCAGCGCATGATAGAGATTGGAAAATTGAATCGCCACTTCCCTTGTTTCCAGGCATTTCGGATTGAACAAAATGCCCCCCGTTTGCGAGACGGAAAAGAGGCTTTGGATTTTGGACAGCGTCGCCAGGATCTCTTCAGGCAAAATCCACATCGATTTTCGCCGGAAGGCTCGCAAGCGAAAGTGGGAGTCGATGATCTGTGAGCGAAATTCATGCTTCTTAAGAAAGAAATAGGCCACCAGCGCTTGATTCAAATCATGCATGATGGTGCTCAATTCCTTGTACAATTCGATCCGTTCCTGCATGAGCAACTGGGTTTTGGGACCCAATTTCAACGCTTCCGAAGTAAGGTACGTATTCACTACAATCGTACCGCAAAACAGCACCGCCGAAAACAGGCTGGAGATGATCGCCGCATCGACTTCCGGGCTGAAATCAAGCACCCAAGACAAGCCCGCCAGTCCCAGCAGCAGCAAGACAAGCCCCGCACTGATGTAAATCCACTCTTTACGCAATCGCCTCTGCATGGCTTCTCCTCCATAAAATGAAACAAGGCATGGAGAATCCCTCCCCATGCCTTGCCCCATCACTCTATTCCGGCAAATGGGCTAAGAATGTCTCTTCGTCCCAGACCGCGATTCCCAGTTTGTTGGCCTTATCCAGTTTTGAACCCGCTTTTTCACCCGCAATGAGCAAATCCGTCTTTTTGCTTACGCTGCCTGTGACATTGGCACCCAGCGATTCCAGCAGCGCCGCCGCTTCATTGCGCGACATACGTTCCAGTGTGCCCGTGATGACAACCGTCTTGCCCGCAAACGGGCTCTCCGTCGCCCCACCTGCCGTTTGCACAGGAGCAGGGCCTTTATATTGCATATTGACCCCCGCCTCAGCTAAACGGCGGATCGTCTCACGCACTTCCGGCTTTTCCATATAAGTGACGACGCTTGCCGCCATCTTCGGGCCGATCTCCTCCAAGTGGATCAGCTCGTCCTCCGTCGCCTCGAGCAGGGCCTCCATCGATCCATAATGTTGCGCCAGAATCTTCGCGCCCTTGGCTCCCACAAACCGAATGCCCAAGCCAAACAACAAACGCTCCAGCGAATTGGCCTTGCTCGCCTCGATGGCCTTCAAGAGATTGGTCGCGGACTTTTCGCCCATGCGCTCCAGCCGCAACAAATCCTCTTTGCGCAAGTAGTACAAGTCCGCCACGCTGCGGACCAAACCCTGATCAAACAGCTGGGTCACCACTTTTTCGCCCAAGCCTTCGATGTTCATCGCCCCACGCGACACAAAGTGAATGATCCCTTCCCGCGTCTGGGCCGGGCAAGCCGGGTTGATGCAACGGAGGGCCACCTCCCCCTCAAGGCGGACGAGCGGGCTGCCGCATTCCGGACAATGGGTCGGCATCGCGAAGGGGCGCTCATCCCCTGTTCGCTTGTCTGTCAGGACCGCAACCACTTCCGGGATGATGTCCCCCGCCTTCTTCACGATCACGTGATCGCCCAACATCAGTCCTTTTTCGCGAATCATGTCTTCGTTATGGAGCGAAGCCCGCTTCACAACCGTTCCCGCCAACGAGACCGGTCGCAAGAGCGCGGTGGGAGTGACGACACCGGTGCGCCCCACATTCAACTCGATCTCCTCCAAGACGGTTACCGCCTCTTCGGCGGGAAACTTGTAGGCGATCGCCCACCGCGGGCTTTTGGCGGTGAAGCCCATCTCTTCACGCAACGCCAAATCATCCACCTTGATGACGATGCCGTCGATGTCATAGGCCAACTCAGGCCGGCGTTCGTGCCAGTCTTGAATGTATTGAAGCACTTCATCGATGTCATTCACCGTACGTCGTTCCGGGTTCACTTTGAATCCCAACTCGGTCAAGAAGTTCAGCGACTCGGTATGGGTGGCGAAGGAAAGTCCCTCACTCTGGCCGATCCCATATAAGAAGATGTCCAATGTGCGCTCCGCGGCCAATTTGGGGTCCAGTTGCCGCAAGGAACCCGCCGCCGCATTGCGCGGGTTGGCAAACAGGGCCTCTCCGCGCGCTTCCCGCTCTTTATTCAACCGTTCAAACGCGGATCGCGGCATGTAGGCTTCGCCACGCACTTCCAAGCTAACCGGCTCGCGCAACTTCAGCGGCAAGGAACGAATCGTTTTCAGGTTTTGCGTTATATCCTCCCCCACCGTGCCGTCCCCGCGGGTGGCCCCCAGCGCAAACCGGCCATCCTCATAGCGCAGGGAAACCGCCAACCCGTCAATCTTCAACTCGCACACATACTTGACAGGCTTGCCTCCCGCCGCCTTTTGCACCCGTTCGTCGAATTCCCGCAAATCCTCTTCATTAAAGGCATTACCCAAACTCAGCATCGGTGACAGATGCTCCACCTTGTCAAAGTGGGGCAGGACTTTGCCCCCCACACGCTGGGTCGGCGAATCGGGAGTGACCAGCTCGGGAAATTGCTGTTCCAACGCAATCAGCTCCCGCAGCAACTGATCGTATTCCGCATCCGAAATCGTCGGTTGATCCAATACATGATACCGGTAGTTATGCTCGTTTAACGTTTCGCGCAACGCATGCGCTCGCGCTTGGGCTTGTTCCAGATTCAATCCGCTTCACTCTCCTAAAACTCACGCCTTCTTGATCGGGGCATACTTGGCCAAAAGCTTTTTCACGCCGATGGGTGCCGGGAAAGCGATGTGCAATTCCAAATCCTCGCCGGACCCTTGCGTTTTCACAACCGTGCCCAGTCCCCATTTGCCGTGATCGGCTTTGTCACCCACTTGCCAATCCCCCACCACGTTCGGGGTTGGACGCACCACTTTGCGCGGGGTGATCGTTCCGCCAGCGATGGCTTGTTTGTTTCCCACTTCTTCCACCAACTCCGCCGGAATCTCCTTCAAGAAACGGGAAGGCAGATTGGAGCTGGTTTGCCCATAGATGGTTCGCGTACGGGCGCGTGTCAAGTGCAACACCTTCTCCGCCCGCGTAATCCCCACATAGGCGAGGCGGCGCTCTTCCTCCATTTCCATCTCATCGTCCAGTGAGCGCATGTGCGGAAAAATCCCTTCTTCCATCCCCACCAAGAAGACGGTGGGAAACTCCAATCCTTTGGCGCTATGGAGGGTCATCAGCACGACCGCGTCCCCTTTGTCCGCTTCTTCCTCTTGATCAAGCGCATCCACATCGGAAATGAGGGCCAAGTCTGTCAAGAAGGCAACCAAGGACTTGTCTTCGTTCCGCTTCTCAAACTCTTGCGCGACGGAGAGAAACTCGTCGATATTCTCCAAACGGCTCGCCGCTTCCAGGCTGTTTTCCCGTTTCAGTTCCTCACGGTAACCACTGCGCTTCAATATCTCCTCGGTCACTTCCACCGCTGACAAATACTCAATCATGGCATGCAAGTGGCGCACCAAGTCCACAAATTCCCGGAGCGGCCCGAGCGTTCGCTGCGTCAGTCCGATCTCCTCCATCTCCAACAAGGCGCCAAACATGGACAATCCCTGTTCACGGGCGTAGTTGGCGATCTTATCCAGCGTCGCCGCCCCGATGCCGCGTTTCGGCACATTAATGATCCGGGTCAAGCTCAAATCGTCATGAGGGTTCACGATGAGACGCAAATAAGCGAGCACATCTTTAATCTCTTTGCGTTCATAGAATTTGATTCCGCCGACAATGGTGTAGGGGATGTTGGACTTCATGAGCACTTCCTCCATCACCCGCGACTGGGCATTGGTGCGGTAGAGGACGGCGAAATCTTTATAAGATTGCCCTTGTTTGCGGCCATTTAATATATGTTCCGCCACATAGTACGCTTCCTCATGCTCCGTCCCCGCTTCAAACTGGCGGATCGCTTCCCCCTCATCATTGTCCGTCCACAGATTCTTCGGTTTGCGCTCGGTGTTATGGGCGATGACATGGTTGGCGGCCGCCAAAATCTTTTTGGTGGAGCGGTAGTTTTGTTCCAGTTTGATCATGGTCGCCTTCGGATAATCGCGTTCAAAATTCAAGATATTGGTGATGTCCGCACCGCGGAAACGATAGATGGACTGATCGCTGTCCCCCACGACACAAATGTTTTGGTGTTTTTCCGCCAACATTTTGGTGAGGACATATTGCACATGGTTGGTGTCCTGGTATTCATCGACATGGATGTATTGGAATTTGCGTTGGTAATACTCTTTCACCTCGGGATGGGTCTCGAGAAGCCGCACCGTTACCATCAACAAATCGTCAAAGTCAAGCGACTCATTGGTGCGCAACTTCTCTTGGTATTTCTCATACACCTCGGCCGCCACCTCATCCATGAAGGAGTGCGCCCGCGCCTTCATTTCGCTTGGGCCGAGCAACATGTTTTTGGCGTGGCTGATCTTGCCCAATAAGGTGCGGGGCTCAAACTTCTTCGGATCGAGATTTTGCTCTTTCAACACCTGCTTGATCACCGTCAACTGGTCCGATGTGTCCAAGATGGTGAAATTGCGCGAATAACCGAGCCGGTCAATATCCCGGCGCAACATGCGGACACACATGGAGTGGAAGGTGGAAATCCAAATCTCTTCCGCCATCGGCCCCACAAGCTGGACGATCCGTTCTTTCATCTCCCGCGCCGCTTTGTTTGTGAATGTGATCGCCAAGATATTCCATGGATGTATCCCTTTTTCCGCCAAGAGATACGCCACCCGATGAGTGAGCACACGCGTCTTCCCGCTTCCAGCCCCCGCGATGATCTGAACCGGCCCATCGGTCGTTTCCACGGCTTGTTTTTGCATCGGATTTAACCCCTGCAGGAGTTCATCGCCCGTTTTTAACACTGCGTTCACCCTTTCCATCCGTCTCTTTCACCCATTTGACGGTCCGAGCCGCCCGTTCCGCATGGGTATAAATCAAGTTGCCGACGACGACGGTATCGGCAACCTTGGCCACCTCCATGGTTTGCTCCTTGGTGGCAATCCCCCCGCCATAGAAAATACGGCTCTGTCCGCACACACTTCTCGCCGCTTTAACCATGTCCATATCGCCAAAGCGGCCGCTGTATTCCATGTACAAAACCGGCCATTGAAACAAATGTTCGACCAAACGCGCATAAGCAACCATTTGCTCCTCGCCGCAATCCGTCTCCGCTTTGGTCAAACGGGCCACTTTCGCCTCCGGGTTCAACACCACGTAACCCAATAAAAGCACCTTGTCCCACGGGACCACATCCCCATATTTGCGGAGAGCGTCCAAGTGCGCACCATGAATCCAGCGTGAATCTTTTGTATTGATAACGGTGGGGATCAAATATCCGTCAAACCCTGGCACCACCGCATTGATGTCAGAAACCTCTTGCACACAAGGCACCGGGTATTCACGGACACGATTAAGCAGATCCCATGTGTTCTTAAAGGTGATCCCGTCTGTCCCGCCGACGATAATCGCATCCGTCCCCGCGTTGCACACCAGCTTGAGGGCCAGATTGGAAATCGTCCGGTTCGGGTCCAATTTAAATACATGTCGCCACTTGGCGGCTTGTTCTCTCAGTATGGTCATCGTTCATCTCGCCCCCAAACCTACAAACAATATTATACACTGGTTATTGCGGCAAAAGAAAACCCCGCTTATGGGAATAAGCGGGGTCGATTTGGTGAAACTTATCAAGCCTTGTCGGTCTCTTCTTTATACAGGCGATCCAAAGCCAGTTTATACCCATCCGTACCGTAATGAAGGCACCGTTTGACACGGGAAATGGTCGCCGTGCTTGCCCCCGTCTCCGTCTCAATCTGATTGTAGGTGTATCCTTCCTCCAACATGCGTGCCACTTCCAAGCGCTGTGCAAGGGATTTGATCTCATTCACGGTACAGAGATCTTCGAAGAACCGATAGCAGTCTTCCATATTTTCCAATGTGAGCACTGCGTTAAACAATTGTTCGACTTCTTTTTTATTCAACTTGTTGAGTTGCATTCTCTTTCCTCCTCATGGCGAGGGCTTTCGCTCTTTAAAGTAACACATTCTTTACAGTGTGAAAAGATCTTTGTATTGTTTCCTCACGAACCAAAATCAAAGAATGGGAAAGCGTCGCCATGCTTTTCATGAAAAAGTAAGCGTTTTCCGAACGGCGTACATTTACAGTATACAAAAACGGCCCACTTTTGGCACGCGTTTCGGTGTTTTCAAACTTGCCATGCGTGGGGATGCACAGCGGAATGTACATTGGTACACTAAGGAAAGACTTTCCACAACCCGAAAAACCGAGGTGATTTGATCGTGTATCAAGTAGAAACGCATGGGCTGGAAGAACACCATCATCCGTTTTATGTGATTCGTTATGCCATTACGGAAGGCGAACGGGAGATTCTCGCCAGTGTGGCGCGGTATGTCCATACCAATCAAGGGGGACGGGTGCAGCTGTTGGAACCCGACATGAAGAAAATCCTGCGCATGCCGGCCGGCAACAAGCAGTGGGACGAAGTGGAACGCGTCGTGAAAGAAGCGGGCGCCCAATATGTCCGCCGGTTTACAGAAGTTGCCGACTGAAATCCCAACTCTTTCAAGGATGGGATGAAAGTCGGCGTTGCCCGGTAATCCCTTTATGGGATTGTTAAGAGCAACAATTTTCAGTATAATCCAACACATGAGCGGTGCTCAACCCACTGGTAGTGGGTTTTGTTCCTATGTACGTCATGATATGGGGTTCCAGTGGCGAACCAATCTCTCCCACCGGGTAAAATCATGAGAGTGAGTAAAACGGAACTGGAACGCTGGTAATAGGCGTTCCGCCCATGTGGGTACATGCAACATGAGTTGTAGAACTGCATGGGACGGGCTGATGAGACAGCCCTGAACTTGGGAGTTGCATGAAGCAGAAATGGATTGAGTGCGCTAACTACCCAAGAATCCCACGGCTTCAGCCGTGTGGAGTCTCAAGCAAGCGGATTAGACCTGCGCGGCAAACAATTGCCATATGGCGCAAGGAAGCGTGTTTTTCCCTTCTTCTCCAACATCACGAAAATCATACCAACCTTTTATACCTCCTCAATCCGCCTTTTACAATGGACGCTTAATCTATCATCAGAGGAATTTTTCCTTCCAATGGCGGTTGAAGGAGGAAAAAGAGTGATGAAAATTGCGTTGTTTACCGATACGTATTTCCCCCAAATCAATGGTGTCTCGCTGACGTTGCACCGCCTCGTCCAATACCTCTCCACACAGGGGATCGCCATCCAGGTCTTCGCACCTGATGCCAGCGACGAAGATTTTTTTGCTGAGCATCTGCATTCGTTTGTGAGCTTTCCTTTTTTTCTGTATCCCGAATGTCGGATCGCGATCCCCAACCCCTTCTCCATCAGAGAAATCATCGAGACAAACAAGCCCGATTTGATCCATGTCGCCACACCTTTCAACATGGGACTGACTGGACGGTACGTAAGCAAAAAATACAACATCCCCTTGGTCGCCACGCACCATACGCATTTTGACCGCTATCTGAAGTATTATCACCTCGACTTTGTTTCCCCATGGATTTGGAGATATTTGGAGTGGTTCCACCAACCCTGCTCAACCGTACTCGTCCCTTCCCACGAAACCAAGCGGGAGCTGATGAACCACGGATTCAAAAGTGTGGACGTGTGGCCGCGCGGCGTGGATACGTTCCTGTTCACGCCGGAGAAAAAAAGCGAACACATCCGCGAAAAATATCAGATTAAAGAACGCTACATCTGCCTTTATGTGGGCCGGATCGCTCCGGAGAAAGATCTCGATATCTTGATTGAGGTGATCACCCGCCTGCCGGACGGCGTTCGCGAGCACATCCATTGGCTCATTGTCGGTGATGGGCCCATGGCCGCGCAGATGCAGGAGAGGGGATTGCCCCACACCACCTTAACGGGATATAAGCAAGGGGAAGAGTTGACCCGGATGTATGCGAGCGCCGATCTCTTCGTCTTCCCGTCGACGACGGAAACGTTTGGCAATGTGGTTTTGGAAGCGCTGGCTTCGGGAACCCCCGCCATCGGCACCCGTTCCGGCGGAGTGCAAGAGATCATTCAGCACGGACGCACAGGATGGTTATGCCCGCCACGTTCAGCGGACGACATGATCAAAGCCATCTCGTCCTTCCTCGATCAGCCACACCGGATCGAAGAAATGGGCAAGCATGCTCGCGCTTACGCCTTAACCCAGTCATGGGATGCCATTCTTCAACAGATGGTGGACACGTACCAATGGTCGCTTCGACGAACAACGGAACACCCCCATTCTGCCTGATAAAGGAGCTGCCTCGCATGAAAGTAAGGAAAGCGATTATCCCGGCCGCCGGGTTGGGCACGCGTTTTTTGCCCGCAACGAAAGCGTTGCCCAAAGAGATGATGCCGATCATCGACAAGCCGGTGATTCAGTTTATCGTGGAAGAAGCCATCGCTTCAGGCATTGAAGATATCCTGATCATCACCGGACGCGGCAAGCAGGCGATAGAAGACCATTTTGACAAATCGGTAGAACTGGAAGCGATCCTCGAGGCTCGCGGCAATGTCCCTGTGCTTGAACAGATTCGCCATATCGCCAACGTCAATATCCACTATATTCGCCAAAAAGAACCGCGCGGCCTGGGGGACGCCGTGTATCAAGCGCGTTCGTTCATCGGCCACGAGCCCTTCGCTCTATTGCTGGGAGATGACATTGTCGAAATGCCGGCCGAATCCCCTCCATGCACCAAACTGTTAATCGATCAATATGAACGGACGGGAGCATCCATCATCGGCGTGCAAGAAGTGCCCTGGGAACATGTGCCACGGTACGGCATCGTCAAGACACTAACCGCGGAGCTGGTTCCGGGAGAAGCTTCCCCGATCTGCGACTTGGTTGAGAAGCCCTCTCCCTCGCAAGCACCTTCCCGCCTGGCGATCATGGGAAGATACATTTTGCCCGCTTCGATCTTCGCTCATCTCGAACGAACCCCACTAGGCTTGGGCGGGGAACTGCAGCTGACCGATGCCTTGAAATTGGCCTGCGCCGAGGAACCCCTCATGGCCTATCACTTTCCGGGAACACGCTATGATGTGGGCACACCGCTCGGCCTGATCACAGCCAACCTGATGTTTGCCTTGCGCCATCCGCAAATCGGTTCAGAGGTTGCGCGTTTAATGGAACAGCACCTGGATAAAGCAGCTCAGCTTGCAAGGGAGGCCGGAAAATGAAAATCGGAGTCATCGGGTTGGGTTATGTCGGATTGGTGACTGCCGCTTGCTTGGCCAATAACGGGCATCAAGTGATTGGGGCCGATATCGACCGTTCCAAGATCGAGCGATTGCATCGCGGCCAGGCGCCCATTTATGAAGAAGGGCTTGATGAACTCTTGGCACAGGCGCGGGCGCAAGGAACCATTGAGTATATGACGGATATTGCGCAAGCGATCAAAGAGTCCACCATCCTGTTTGTGGCGGTGGGTACGCCTTCCCTGCCGGATGGGTCGGCCAATCTCGACTACGTGTGGGATATCTGTGAACAGATCGCCACTTACGGGCAAGACGGGCAATTGATCATCCTCAAAAGTACGGTTCCCGCGGGAACAACAGATGCGTTTGCCGAAAGGCTGATCCAAAACAACCACACCCGTTTTCTCGATGTGATCCACAATCCTGAGTTTTTGCGCCAAGGGCAAGCGGTACACGACTTCCTCCATCCAGACCGCATTGTGATCGGCTATGAAAATGAATCGGTCATCCCCATGATCAACAAACTTTATCATTTCAGTGAGGCCCCCATCCAATTTTGCCGTCGCACCAGTGCGGAGCTGATCAAATACGCGGCCAACTCTTTTTTGGCGATGAAAATCTCCTATATCAACATGTTTAGCCAACTCTGTGAAGCCTTTGGGGCGGATATCTCCGACATAGCCAAGGGAATCGGAACAGATCCGCGCATCAGCCCCCATTTCTTGCAAGCGGGGGTCGGCTATGGCGGTTCTTGTTTTCCCAAGGATATCCAAGCGCTGATCCAATTGGCCAAAGCGCACGGGCATACGTTGCCGCTTTTGGAAGCGACCCAGCAAATCAACCGGCGGCAAATGACCCACTTCACGGAGAAGTTGGAACAACGGTTGGGCACCCTGGATCGTAAACGCATCGCCTTGCTCGGCCTGTCCTTCAAGCCCCACACCGATGACATCCGTGAAGCGCCGGCGCTTCGGTTCTGCGAGATCTGCATGGCCAAAGGAGCGAATATCCTTGCCTATGACCCATTGGTGCGAGCGTTTCCTTATGCTCATGTAAAGCTGGTTTCAGACCCCTACGCCTGCATGGAAGGGGCTAATGCCCTGGTGATCCTGACAGATTGGCCGGAATTCCGCACACTGAACTGGCAACGGGTGTGCGCGCTCTTGCGCGAGCCACTGCTGTTTGATGGACGCAATCTTTTTTCCACACAGGAAATCAAGTTTTTGTCCCAGTCGCATCCGCTGGAGTATCACTCCATTGGCCGCCCCCATGTGAAGGTATTTGAAACAGCGCATCAGGTACGGTAGAATGAGAGACGTAATGTGAAGAGAGGAGAGTTCTCACATGGCAATCAAAGGCCGTATCGAATTGGAAAACGGGGGCGAAATCCTCATTGATTTTTACCCCGAAGCCGCACCCAACACCGTCAAAAACTTCCAAAAATTGGCGAACGAAGGCTTTTACAATGGACTGACTTTCCACCGCGTCATCCCTGGCTTTGTCAGCCAAGGCGGGTGCCCTCATGGATTGGGCACGGGCGACGCTGGATACACCATTCCTTGTGAAACGCAAAACAACCCGCACCGCCACGTGCCAGGAGCGCTATCCATGGCGCATCGCGGTCCCAACACGGGTTCTTGCCAATTCTTCATCGTCCACGAATCCCAACCGCATCTAGATGGGGTGCATACCGTGTTTGGTCAAGTGACTTCCGGCTTGGAGCATGTAACCAGCATGAAACAAGGCGAGAAGATGAAAACGGTGGAAGTTTGGGAAGAAGAATAAGCGGCAATAAAAAGACTGCTACCCTGATCAAGGTTAGCAGTCTTTTTCAACTCGTTATGTGAGGGTTCACTACACACTCGCCTCTTCTTTCCGTCTGCATTGATAAATGCGGGCAATACCTGCGGCGATGCATTGGGCATATTCTTCGCGAAATTGGTAATCGGACAACAGGTGGTTGTCTTCAGCGTGCGTAATAGACAAAGATTTGACCGCGATCGCTGGCATTTTCACTTGTCTAAGCTCCAAGAGCTGTCCATCGATCCACTCTGTGTCGTTTTTCTTACCCAAATCAGCCACCCCATACTTGCGCATGAAAAAGGCGATTTGATTATGGAGCCAACATTGGATTCGGCGCGCTTCATGACCTGCGATCACACTGACATAAGAAGCAAATCCGGATACGTTCGGATCAAGCGAAGCATGGGTATGAATACTTAAAAATAAGTCCGCGTCACACTGATTCGCCCACCGAATCCTTTCTTCCGCGCTCAAACGGATGTCCAGGGAACGCGTCATCGTCACCCGAATGCCGTCATAGTGAAGCAGCTCTCGATGAATACGGCGCGCAATATCCAAACACACCTCTTTTTCTGTCAACATAGGACCCACCGCACCGTAATCTTCGCCACCGTGTCCAGGATCTAAGCAAACTAGCACCACTTCGTCACCTCACGACTCACCATTCTCCACTCCTCGCTGTCCTATTCATTACTCAGTTCCCGTCTTACACTATACCAAAACACCTATTCCAAGCCCAAACTTTTTCTTTTTCCAAAATAAAACGCAACGTGGGCAAGGGTTAAGGCTAATCAAAAAAATAGTAACTTATTTTGCGGGCCCAGCCATTTATTCCTGCATGGAAAATGAGAACAATGCGTTAACAAAATAAGAAGGCGATTCTCCATCAGGGAAAATCGCCTTTTGCCGAACAAAGTCAGAAGCTTTCTTTGATCACCAATTGGTCAAGCGGCAAGCGGGTGGTCGGGCGGGCCGGAGTTGCCGCTTTGCCGATGGAGATCAACATGACCGGAATGTACCGTTCGGGAATGTTGAATTCCTTGATCAGCGCTTCACGGCTGAAGCCTCCCATGGGGCAGGTGTCGTAACCTTTCGCTTTGGCCGCAAGCATCAATTGCATCGCCGACAACGAAGCGTTCATAATCGCTTCATCGCGTGCCAGTTGGGGGTTGTTCGCATAGGCGCCATCCACTTGGGATACCATGTTGTCATGGATCTCCTTGGTGATTTGTCCGGCGTTCAACGCTTCGCCATAGATCTGATGGGCCGTTTTATTCGCTTCCAGGTCCCCCAATATCGCGACTGTGACGCAAGCGTCAACCACTTGTTCTTGGTTGTAGGCAATCGGCAACAATTTTTGCTTTTGTTCCGGGGAAGAGATCACAAGATACCGCCAATGTTGCAGGTTCCAAGAGGATGGCGCTTTGGCCGCGAGGGTGAGGATTTCCTCCAGGTCGGCTTGCGGCATTTCCACGCCGGGTTGGTATTTACGCACACTACCACGCGTTTGCATGACATCGATGGCAGAAATCGCTGTTGGTGCTGTCATGATTCGTCTCCCTTCTGTTGCTTAAGAAAAATAATTTACCATCATTATACTTCATTTTAGTAATCTAGTATACATTCATAAGCATTTATGATTTGGGTAAAAAGAAAACGGGTTAGCCTTTAAACACTCTATCTCCTTTTCCAACCGTCCAAGTCCCTTTTCAGTTTATCCAACTTAGACGCCATTCGATCCAAAAAGCTCCTTTTGGGAAGAGACTGCCTTTGCCATATAAAGATCCGGAAAAATGCGGGAATGCAAAAAGGGGCATCTACTTTATTGGATGCCCTTGATTCGAATAAGAAATATGATGGTGAAACGTCCAAAATTAGACAATGTTCTTTTTATAGGAGACGGCAGTCTAACATTTGGCTCCTGTGGATTCAATTGGATCCGCTTGCTTTCCTATCTGTGCTCACCATCAATTTGTGAGAAATTCCGTTGAGTCAGCGAGCCTTTACTTTTACCCTTGCAGCGAGGCCGGAGCGTCTCAATAATCTGATGATAGCTGCGTTCGATTTTCTGAGAACCTCGTTTATATCCATGGTGAGCAATTTACGATCCTTCTTCACCACACGACCGTTTACCATCGTCAAGACAACATCCGTGGATTTAGCTGAGTACACGATACGTTTGTAAATGTTTTGCCTGGAGTTGACTTCCCGCTCATTCGGCCATGCGTGCGGGGTTCTCAAATCAAGGATAACCAAATCTGCCTTCTTTCCAACTTCAATACTGCCGATCTCATTCTCCAAACCAAGGGCACGGGCACCACCAAGGGTGGCCATTTCAAAAGCTTTTTTGGCACTGGGTTGAATGGTTGGAATCTCGTGGCGGCCTTTTTGGAGCGTGGCAGCCAACCGCATTTCAATGAAAGCGTCGTTATTATTGGTGTCTGCCGCGGCGTCGGATCCGATTCCAATGTTGATTCCTCGTTTGATCATCTGCGGTATGGGGGCGATTCCAGAAGCGAGATAAAGGTTGGCCGCAGGGCATAGGCGTTTAACACCCTACAGTCCTTAGACAAACAAAAGGATCAGGGACACTTCGTCATTTTAGACGCCGGGGGAATGCTCTGCGGAAAGCGGAACACATAATCCGGATCATGCTTTCGCTTAACGCAACGAAGCCTTCGTACGTTGCCGCCGTAATAAGAAGTTAAATAATCTTTGATGTTTGTGTCGGGATTTCCAACGTAATCGCCTCTCGTATACGGAAGCAGGCGTCGACGGAGCACTTCCAATTCGCGGATTCGTTTGTTTGCGCTTTCATTTTTCAACCATTCGACGTTATACAGAAAAAACAACTTGGCCTTGCGATAGAAGAACGCCGTGTCAGTCGGCGATTTATCTTGCAAGGCACCGCCAAGAGAATAGATTAAAACATTCAATAATGGAGAAGTTGTGTTCTGCAAAGTCTTTCGTATGATTTTAATTGCCTTTGGCGGCAACGGCCTCATTGCAAACGCACCCGATGTCTTGTATTCCGGTTTTGGACCCGTAAATACTGCCGTAGACTCCTCAAACAATTGAATCGCTTCGACCCATGGTACTAACTTGATCGTTTGCTTGTTCGGTCGACCCGTATTCAATAGAGGCGCCAGCTTTCGGCGAGCTTCTTTTGGCGCGCCGTAAAACACGCCAAAGGCACTCAGCGGTGATTTCTTGAGTTTTTTCGACGGGAAGACTTTTGGCCATAAATCGAGGTGTGAAAACCATCGTCTGTCAGCTTTCAAAAAGAAGTTCTGCCATGCATGAATCACCTTTTCAACCGGTTGGTTCCAATCCCAATCGATTTTAAACCAGGTCACCGGTTTGGCTGGGTACACCTTTAGCGTAATCGAAGTGACAATACCGAAGTTGCCTCCACCACCGCCCTGGGAGGCCCAGAAGAGGTCTTTATGCTCATTGTGCTTGGTGGCATGGATGATGCGCCCATTGGCATCCACCATTTCCAGACGAACCAAACTGTCGCAAGTGAGACCGATCCTTCGCAAGAGCGGACCCATGCCACCAGTCAACACAAGCCCAGAGATGCCCACATCAGAACAGGTTCCTCCAACGTGGGTAAGACCTCTCTGGAAAAGTTTGGTGTAAAGTTCATGGCCGGTGACTCCAGCCTGGACTGTGGCGATCCCTTGGGACTTATTGACGTGCACCTGCTTCATTTCACTGACATCTATTACAATGACCCCGGTACCAGTCGAGTAAGCTATATGATGATGCCCACCGCTTCGCACTCGGATGGGTACCTTGTGAAAACGCGCCCATCTAATAGCGTTTTGAACGTCCCGGGTGTTTTGGCAATAGACGATCACGGTGGGAAATTTGAAAAATAGAAATTGGAGTCTAAACGCGCATTGTAGTAACCCGGGTTCCTTGGAAAAATAATACGACCAGTCAGTTTGGGACGGTTTAACTTGAGTTTGAATCTTTCACGGCTTCCTCCATTGACTTTTCTCTTACTATGTCTCATAAATTCCTCCTTTATAATCGTAGATACTGATAGTAAATGCAGACATGAGTCAATTTAATTGTTGTGGGTGTGAACTCCTTATGTTCAGCCTAAGTTCGCGTCCATTTCTCTTATCGCTTTGTTCCCCCTAGCTCTGATAACGTAGTAGAAAAGATCAATAACACCCGTTAAACTGTCTTTAAACTTAATAAAGCCCCTCTGAATGAACAGAGAGGCTTTTCAGCATGCATCCACATCTCATTGATTATTATCTTTTCTCACGAACAGTGCACAGCACTCCACATGCCCCGTTTGCGGAAACATATCCACCGGTTGCACCTCTTGCACATGGTATCCCAGTTCTTGTAAGATTTTGGCATCCCGGGCCAGCGTCGATGAGTTGCAAGAGACATACACCAGCCGTTCGGGTCCCATGCCCGCCACCGTCTTGAGCAATACCGGGTCACAGCCCTTCCGCGGCGGATCGACGACGATCACATCGGGTTGGATCCCTTGGCTGAGCCACCGGGGCATCACGGTTTCGGCCGCCCCGACTTCAAAGTGCACATGCTTGATTCCATTCAGCTTGGCATTGGCTTTGGCATCGCGAATCGCTTCGGACACGATTTCGACCCCATACACCTGTTTGGCGTGTTTGGCCAGATACAGCGCAATCGTCCCTATGCCGCAATAAGCGTCGATCACGGTCTCTTCCCCCGTCAAGGCGGCATAACGCAACACTTGGTCGTACAGCACCTTGGTCTGGCTTGGATTCACTTGATAAAAGGAATGGGGAGAAATGGCGAATTTCACCTCGCCAATCGTATCGTGGATCACGCTTTTCCCCCACAAAACCTTGTTTTTCTTCCCGAGTATCACATTGGTCCGTTTGGGATTGATGTTTTGAATCAGGGATGTCAAACGCGGAAACGCTTCGACCAGCCGCTTGACCAATTCATCGCGCCGCGGCAAGGCCTCCCCGTTTGTCACCAGCACGATCATCATTTCACCCGTCTGAAAGCCCACCCGCACCATGACATGGCGCAAAACCCCTGTGTGTTTCGCTTCATCATAAATGGGGATGTCAAGCTCATCAGCCAATGCCTTGACTTTGGCGATGGCCTCATCATTCGTTTCATGTTGGATCAGGCAAGAATCCATATCGATAATCTGATGGGTTCCCGGCGCGTAAAATCCGGCAACCACTTTCCCTTGCCGCCTGCCAAAGGGCACCTGCGCTTTATTGCGGTAACGCCACGGCTCTTTCATGCCCAATACCGGGCGGATGGGCACTTCATCCAATCCGCCGATCCGCGCGAAATGATCGATCACCTGTTGCCGTTTGTATGTAAGCTGCGCCTCATACGAGAGATGTTGGACTTGGCAACCTCCACATTCCTCGTAGATGGGGCAAGTCGGTTCCGTGCGATCCGGGTGGGCGGCGAGGATCTCCAACAGTTTCCCCCGCGCATAATTTTTTTTGACCAACTCAATTTGAACCTTTACTGTTTCGCCGGGCACGGCCAACGGGACAAAAATGGTAAAGCCCTCATATTTCCCCACGCCCGCTCCATCATGCGCCTGACCCGTCACCTCTAATTGAATCACTTGTCCTTGTTGAACAACCAAAGAAATTCCTCCATTAGTGTATGATCACATGTATTCTATCCCGTTCAAAATCAAACGCGCAACCGGGGCATCTCCCCACGCTTGGCGGCATGAAATATTCTTTCCCAACGTTTCATCCTTAACATCAGGTGAGTCAAGCGGGCCGTTTTTAATTTTTCCTCGCCAGGCTTTTTCCATGACAAAAAACGCTCACCGATCCGATGAACGCCTATGGACAAAAGATTTCAAGATGGTGCGGCAAGATCTCAAACCTTCCCATCAACTCGCCGCCATGTTCCCCATCCAAATTTAACTTTAATGTTTCGGGCGTATCAACCTCTATTTGATCTGTCTGGAAATAGACCACCCGTGAATCGCGCACATGCTCTCCCTTCATCGCCAACGTGGCCAATTGCAGGAGATCGGACATGTTGGTCTTGGGCACAACCAACACATCCAGCAAGCCATCGCTTAAATTGGCCGCAGGCGCCAACCGCTCAAAGCCCCCCACTGACACGCTGTTGGCGACGACAAACAGCAACGTCTCCGCTTCCCATTCCCCTTGTGCCGTCTTTAGGCGCAGGGGAAACGGTTTGTGCAACGTTCCCAGCTTTTCAATCGCTTTCGCATAATAAGCGAGCGGTCCCATCACTGTTTTGAGGCGGCTGGGCGCTTCATAGGTCACTTCGGTGATCCGGCCCGCGGCAGCCACATTGATGAAATAGCGGTCGCCGAATTTGCCCACATCCACCGAAGTGCTTCGGCCCGTGGTAATCACGTCGCAAGCATCCTGGATATCCCGCGGCAACCGCAGCGCCCGTGCCAGGTCGTTGGTCGTGCCCGCCGGCAAAATGCCCAATTTGGGAGGTTGTTCATAACTGGCCAACCCATTGACCACTTCATGAATGGTTCCATCTCCTCCCGCTGCGATCACGACATCAAATTTCCGTTCCGCCGCTTGGCGCGCTTCCTCTGCCGCCGCCCAGCGATCGGGTGTCGCGTAGCAAGAAGTTTCATACCCCGCTTGCTCCAACTTGGTCAACAACCTTGACAATTGTTTGGACACCATCTCCCGCCCCGCAGTTGGATTATAGATCAGGCGAGCGCGTTTCATGTACTGCCCACCCCCTGTACACTCTCAACGAATGGTTTTCTTAATACACTAGTTTACCTATCTCATCCTCCCATTTCACATCGAGTTCGAACAATCCTGTGTCGATTTTCTATCGTTTTGTCAGCATTGATCATGAATACACAAAAAGCAGCTAACCTCAAGGCCAGCTGCAAAGAAACTTGAACAAACTCAACCCTAGAACGATAGTGACTTTGCCCTCAAGCTCACGAGGACAGGCCCGCGCCGGACGACGAAGCTACTTCCCGATAAAGCGACCAAGGAACGCAGACTCAAAAATCGACTCCCCGGACTACTTTGTCAGCGTGCTCCATGGTTGGCGCTATTTTAGTGAGGCAAGAAGACCAATTGGAACAGGAAAAGGAGCGAAAACACATAGACCAAGGGATGAACGTTTTTCCCTTCTCCTTTGAACAGCTTCATCAACGGGTAAGAGACAAAGCCCAGCGCGATTCCGGTCGCGATGCTGGATGTGAGAGGCATGCTCAAGATCACCAAGAAAGCGGGAAACGCTTCATCTATCCGGTCCCACTTGATATTCGCCACATGGCCCATCATGAGCGACCCCACTACGATCAAAGCGGGGGCCGTAATCGCCGACAAGCCTGACACCGCACTGACCAGCGGGCTGAAGAAAGCCGATGCCGCAAACAACAGCGCCACCACGACCGCCGTTAAGCCTGTACGTCCTCCCGTCGCCACACCCGAGGCCGATTCGATATAGGCGGAGGTTGGGCTTGTCCCGAAGATCGAACCGACCAGCGTGGCCACCGAATCAGCCAAGATCGTCCGCTCACCGCGCGGCAAATGGTCTCCGTCCATCAGTTTCGCTTGTTTCGCCACACCCAATACCGTACCCGTCGTATCAAACAAAGTGACCAACAAGAAGGAGAACACGACCGCATACAAACCGAACTGCACCACATCTTGAAAAGCGTCGACCGGATGGGTGACCGCCAACTGTTCCGGTAATTTGGGCACAGCCACAATCCCCTTGTTGAAAGAGAGTTTTCCCATCAGCGTGGCGATGATTCCCGTTCCCAGCATGCCGATGAACAAAGCGCCGTTCACATTCAAAGCCAGACAGACGAGCGTGATTGCCAATCCAATCAACGTCAGGACGACGGAAGGAGAGTGCAAGTTGCCAAGGGCGACCAAGTTGCTTGGATGGTCCACCACCAATCCCGACATGCGCAACCCGATGAACGCGATAAACAGCCCGATCCCCGCCGTAATGGCGTTTTTCAGGTTGCTGGGAATGACTTCGATCAGCTTGGTGCGCAAGGGCGTCAAGGAAAGGAGAACGAACAGCACCCCCGCCACAAAGACGGCGGCAAACGCGGTTTCATAGGTCAATCCTTTATGCGCTTGCACGACGGAGTAAGCAAAATAGGCATTCAGGCCCATCGCCGGTGCGATCGCGATCGGGTAATTGGCAAACAGCCCCATGATCAGCGTACCCACAATGGTGGCGATCACCGTGGCGATAAAGCTCATCTCAAACGGAACGCCAGCGTCCTGCAAAATTATCGGGTTAACCACGATGATATAAGACATTGTAAAAAACGTCGTCAAACCGGCGACAATCTCTTTCTGTACCGTTGAGCCTTTTTCTTTGATATTAAACATGAATAATTTCCTCCGAAAAACGAATATTAAACATCCCGAACATTATATTATTCGTTTTTTGCGCTTTTTTCAATGGGTTTATTTTCTTCTGTTCCATAAAAACGTGTTAATTGAAGTATGTGTTTCCCCATTCTAATCCATACAGAAAAACAGCATCTTCCCGCCGTTTGCACGCGAGAAGATGCTGCTCCATTTTCATGATTGGATTATTTTTCTAACCAGTTCGTATGGAAAATGCCTTCTTTGTCCACCCGTTGATACGTATGCGCGCCGAAATAGTCGCGTTGCGCTTGCAACAGGTTAGCCGGCAATTGCTCCGAACGGTAGCTGTCATAGTAGCTCAGCGCACTGGCGAAAGCCGGCACCGGAATGCCGTTCAGCACCGCCGACGCCACCACTTCACGCCAGGCTTCCTGATACTTTTCCACAATGCCTTTGAAGTATGGGTCCAACAGCAAGTTGGACAGGTTGGCGTCGCGGTCGTACGCTTCTTTGATGTTTTGCAGGAAACGGGCCCGGATAATGCAACCACCGCGGAAAATCATCGCGATTTCGCCCGGCTTCAGGTTCCAGCCATACTCGTCAGACGCCGCTTTCATCTGGGCGAAGCCTTGCGCGTAAGAGCAGATTTTGCTCGCATACAGCGCTTTTCTGATCGATTCGATAAACGCTTTGCGATCATGGATCACCGTGCAGCCCGGCTTGGGACCGGAGAGCAATCGGCTCGCTTTGATCCGCTCTTCTTTCATCGCTGACAAATAACGCGCATACACCGATTCGGTAATGATGGTGAGCGGCACACCCAAGTCGAGCGAACTTTGGCTGGTCCACTTGCCGGTCCCTTTTTGGCCGGCCGTATCCAAAATCAACTCAACCAGCGGTTTTCCGGTTTCTTCGTCCACTTTGGTAAAAATGTCCGCCGTAATCTCAATCAGATAGCTGTCCAACTCACCCTGATTCCATTCGGCAAACACTTCGTGCAACTCTTGGGCATCCATATTGAGCAGATGTTTCATCAGGAAATAAGCTTCGCAGATCAATTGCATATCCCCGTACTCAATGCCGTTATGCACCATTTTCACATAGTGGCCGGCACCGTCTGGACCGATATATGTACAACACGGCTCTCCATTCACTTTGGCGGAAATCGCCGTCAAGATCGGTTCAACCAATCGGTACGCCTCTTGTTGCCCCCCCGGCATAATCGCAGGCCCTTTCAATGCCCCTTCTTCACCGCCAGACACACCCGCGCCGATGAAATGAATTCCCGCTTCGGACAATTCTTTGTTGCGGCGTATGGTATCTTGGTAGAAGGTATTACCGCCGTCGATCACGATGTCACCCGGCTCCAAATATTTTTTCAACTGGGCAATCATGTCATCCGTCGGTTTGCCCGCTTTCACCATTAACAGGACGCGGCGCGGTCGCTCCAGCGAATCGATGAACTCTTCCATCGTGTAAGTTCCCACCAACTTCCGGCCCGCTTGTTCTTCAAGCAGTTGCTTGGTTCTTTCAGGCGAACGGTTGAACAGGGACACCGTATATCCTCTGCTCTCGATGTTCAATGCCAAGTTTTTTCCCATGACTGCTAAGCCAATCACACCAATATCACTTTTTGCCATATTTTTCCCCATCCTTTGCTTTTCATACTCGTATAACAGATATATACCCTTAAACAACCCTCTTTTATATTATTAATAAAGAAGTTCCCTTTTTCCAATGATTCTTGCAAAAAAATAATGGATCATTATAAATCGAAGAATGGAATATCCCATTCAAATGCTCTTTCCACAAACCAGGCCAAGCCCAACAAAGCAATCACGAGCGTCAAACCCCGCGCAACCCAGATGAAGGCGCGCTGCCGCCACAAATAGGCCAACAGGGGCCACACGAGTGCCACAATCACCAACTGCCCCGCCTCTATCCCCATGTTAAACGAAAACAGCGCAGTCAACAAATGATTTTTTGGCAATTGAATATCGGCCAACGATCCCGCAAATCCCAAGCCATGGATCAAACCGAAGTAAAAAGTGATCACCCAGCGCCGCAGCCATGGCTCCCCTTTTTCCAACCACAGATTCTCCAGCGCCACAATCAGGATGCTGAGGGCAATCAAGGCTTCCACCCATTTGGACGGAATCGCCAGGATGTTCATCATCGCCAGAAACAGGGTAATGGAATGGGCAATGGTAAAAGAGGTGATCACTTTGACCATCTCTTGCCAACGATCCCTCACCAAGAGGAGCGCAAACAAGAAGGCCAAATGATCAAAACCAAACCATATGTGCTCCACGCCCAGTTGGAAAAACTCTTTCGAAGCCACCCACCAAGACAGGGCGGTTCCGGCATGGAAGGTTAATTCCCGGGCACTTTGGCTAAAGACAAACGTGCTTTCGATCCCCGTTTCAACGAGGGTTAACACATTTTGGTGCTGTTTCCCCGCCACATCGAAAAAAAGGTCATCCACAAAGGTTAGCTTTCCCAATTTTTCATTGGATGAATAGGTCAGATGCAATTTCAGGTGCGTATGGTCCAACCACCGAACATCCTCCAATCGCCCTTGCATCCGTTTTCCTTCATTGCTGATTTGAAATTTTTGACTGACGACTTGCTGCAATTTCGATTTCACTTGGGGGGGCAAAGGGGAACCTTTTTCCAGTTCAACTCCCTTGATCCGTTTCAACAGAGCCGCCTCCACCAACATCTGTACCGAAAGGGATTTCTCTTGCAAGACCGCTTTCGTTGACACCAGCGTCAGGGGATGGGCGGACCCTTGATATGGCGGAAGAAGAAAACATAAGACCAAGATGAAAATCCACCCACAACCCCATCGCCCTCTTTTCTTCATCGGCATCGCTCCTCAGCAGACTTTTTTCCCGATTATATCATGATCCACAGGGGCTTTTGTCCTATTATTAAACCCCCTTAGATTTTGCCGCCTAAGGGGGTTTTTTGCTTTCTTATTGCCGTCCGCTTGCCCACGCTTCTTGCACAACTGCCTCAATCCAGCGTGAGACCAAGGGGCTGGGCAAGTACGCTTGGCCTGTATACACGACCTGGACGCCTTGCATCCGGGCCGGGATTTTGACACGAGTGAAATAGCCTTCGCTCAAAAAGAGCGGCAACACCAGCACCCGATACCGGGTTGCCAACCCAAGCAACCGCTCCCGCACATTATCCGGCAAGGTCATGGCATAAGTGGCCTGCCGAAACCCCAGCTTCGCTTGCAATTGCCCGGCCAGGCTCCGCATACCGGTTTCCCATCTCTCGTAAAAACCGGCCACATCACTTCCATGACCGACAAGAACCAAAGCTTCTTCCGCCGGATTGGAGGAAAGATCCCGCGCCCGTTCAGCCAGAATGTCAACGATCAGCGGATGATCATCCATCGCCGGACAAAGGTGCACATCCATCCCCACTTCAAGCGGTTCTTCTTCCATCGGCAAGCGGGTTTCCCGCTTCACCCCCAGCAGATGCCCAATCTCCTCGATATGGGTGCTGCCCGAGGAAACGAAGAGGGGCACAACGGTAAGATGAGTGACGCCTTGCCGCTTCAACGCCTCAATTCCCACCGGAATCGAGCGGTCGGGCACCAATTCCAGAAAACTGGCCACCACCGGCGCATCCAGCGCGACTAGTGACACCGCGTCGTCAACCAAGCGCACCCAATCCCTTTTGCTTGAACCATGTGCGATCACCAGTACACCGCGTTTTCCCATCCAGCCTCACCCCTGTTTTCCAAACTGCCTACCTATGCGCGTTGCCTGTATATCCGACGATACGACTGGAAGCAAAGAAAAGCGAAGAAAAAGCTAACGATCCCGCTCAATATGCTGATGGATACAATCAACAGGTTAACCAGGCCGTCAGCCACCAACAACACGATCGTCAAAACATAAATATTGCGGGGAAACGGCTTTCCTCTCAACTCATGATAAGTGACGTAAAAGTACAAGGCCACCAAAAACGAATGGATGGCGTAGGCAGCAGGCAATTGAGCGACAAACAGTTGGTAAACCCCTCCGCCCAGAAACAAAATGGCGATGATCAGATAAAAAACCAGCACCCATCCGCCTCCTTTTGTAAAAGGAGCCCGCCCTTGCCCAGGCGAGCTCCCAACCCTTTATCGGCCGATTTCTTCTTTGATTAACTTATTGACCAATTGCGGATTGGCTTTTCCTTTGGTCGCTTTCATCACTTGACCCACGAGGAAACCAAGCGCGCGGTCTTTTCCGTTCTTGAAATCTTCCACTGAATCTTGATTGGCTGCCAGAACTTTGGCCACTTCTTCACGGAGTTGCCCTTCATCACTGATTTGCACCAAGCCTTTTTCTTCAACGATCACGTGCGGTTCTTTGCCTGAAGCAAGCATTTCTTTAAATACTTGCTTGGCGATTTTGGTGCTGATGGTTCCTTTTTGAATCAATTGGATCATGCCCGCCAGATGGGCTGGGGTCATCACGATGTCCGTGATCTCTTTTCCTTCGGCATTCAGGTAACCCAACAGATCGGTGATCACCCAGTTGGATGCCAATTTGGGATCCACTTTTGCCGCAACCACTTGCTCATAGTAATCGGCAACCGTTTTCGTGGCGGTGAGGATCGACGCATCGTAGTCGGACAGTTGGAATTCGCTCATGTAACGCGCTTTGCGTGCATCAGGAAGCTCCGGCAACTCGCGGCGAATCTCATCTTTCCAAGCCTCGGAAATCTCCAGGCGCACCAAGTCCGGCTCTGGGAAATACCGGTAATCATGCGCCTCTTCTTTGCTGCGCATCAGCTTGGTGCGGTTTTCATTTTCCAACCAACGCAAGGTTTGTTGGGTAATCCGCTCGCCACGGTCCAACAGCTCCGCCTGGCGCTCTTGTTCATACTCGAGCGCACGCTCCACGTTGCGGAACGAGTTGAGATTCTTCATCTCCGTCTTGGTTCCGAATTCCTTTTGCCCCACTGGACGCAAGCTGATGTTGGCATCACAGCGGAGGGACCCTTCTTCCATCTTCACATCCGATACGCCGGTGTACTGGATGATCTGTTTTAGCTTTTCCAGATAAGCTCTGGCTTCGGCCGGGGAGCGCAAATCGGGTTCGGACACGATCTCGATCAATGGCACGCCGACCCGGTTGAAATCGACGAGAGAACCTTCACCCTCTTCCAGGTGATTCAGTTTTCCCGCATCTTCTTCCAAATGAAGGCGGGTAATGCCAATGCGCTTTTTCTCCCCGTCCACTTCAATCTCAATCCAGCCGTTTTGACCGATCGGTTGATCATACTGCGAGATTTGATAAGCTTTGGGTGAGTCTGGATAGAAGTAGTTTTTCCGATCGAACTTGCTGTATTCGGCAATCTCACAGTTCAACGCCATGGCCGCCTTGATCGCGAAATTGACGGCTTCCCTGTTCAAAACGGGCAATACCCCTGGATGTCCAAGGCACACCGGACAAGTATGGGTGTTTGGAGGGGCGCCAAACTCCGTGGAGCAACCGCAGAAAATTTTGCTCTTCGTGGACAGCTCCACGTGCACCTCCAGTCCGATCACTGTTTCGTATTTGCTCATGCGTGCTTCCCTCCCAACGGCGGAACAGGCAGGCGTTCCGTTTCTTGCTCAAACGCGTGTGCCACACGGAGCACAGTCGCTTCATCAAACGCTTTTCCGATGATTTGCAGACCGACCGGCAAGCCCTCGGCCAACCCGCATGGCACACTGATCGCGGGCAACCCAGCCAGATTGACGGGGATGGTCAAGATGTCGTTCATGTACATCGTTAGCGGATCATGAATGTTCTCACCGATCTTAAAAGCGGTTGTCGGCGTGGTTGGGCCAACGATCACATCATAGTTCGCAAACACCTGTTCAAAATCTTGGCGGATCAGGGTGCGCACTTTTTGCGCCTTCAGATAGTAAGCATCATAATAACCCGAACTGAGCGCGTAAGTACCCAGCATAATCCGGCGTTTCACTTCCGAACCAAACCCTTTGCTCCGTGTCTCAAGGTACATGTCGAGCAGGTTTTCGCCTTGTTGGCGCACACCATAACGAACCCCATCATAGCGGGCCAAGTTGGAGGAAGCCTCCGCCGGTGCGATCAGGTAATAAGTGGCCACCGCATAGTCCGTATGGGGCAACGACACTTCTTCCACACTCGCCCCCAGCTGTTCCAACTTCTTAATGGCCGCTTGGATTCTCTCCCTTACCCCCGGGTCGATCCCTTCACCCATCATTTCTTTTGGCACCGCCACTTTGAGTCCCTTGATATCGCCCGTCAAAGCGGACAGGTAATCAGGCACCTCCACTTGGGCCGACGTGGAGTCTTTGGCATCATGCCCCGCGATGGCTTGCAATACGAAAGCCGCATCTTCCACATTTTTGGTCAGAGGACCGATCTGATCCAACGACGAAGCAAAGGCGACCAAACCAAAACGGGAGACGCGCCCGTAAGTTGGTTTGAGGCCGACGACACCACAAAAAGCCGCAGGTTGGCGGATCGATCCGCCCGTATCCGAACCAAGGGCATAGTATACTTCTCCCGCCGCAACGGCAGCCGCCGATCCACCGCTGGAACCGCCCGGCACCCGAGAGAGATCCCAAGGATTATAGGTTGGATAGAAGCCGGAGTTTTCCGTCGAACCACCCATGGCAAACTCATCCATATTCAGCTTGCCGACAAAAACCGATTCCGCCTCTTTGAGCTTGTCAACCACCGTGGCATTGTAAATCGGGTTGTAGTTGGCAAGCAATTGGCTGGCACAGGTGGTGGTTAGCCCTTCGGTGCACAAGTTGTCCTTCAGTCCGGCTGGCAATCCCGCCAACAAGCCGCGCCGATCGGCGTTTGCCCACTTTTGGTCAAGCTCGTCCGCCCGGTTTCTCGCCCCTTCCGCATCGACTGTCAAAAAGGCGCGCACGTCACCGTCCACTTCTTCAATTTGCTTAAGGGACTCTTCAACCAGATCGCGGGCGGAAATCTCACGGGCCGAGAGCCGTTTATGTATATCCTTCAGCGATTCACGCAATAAAGACATCCTGTTCCCCCCTATTATTCAAATACCGCTGGCACGCGGAACATGCCATCTTGTTGTTCAGGTGCATTCGCCAATGCTTTCTCGCGATCAAGCGAAGGCCGCACCTCATCTTCCCGCAACACATTGGCCATTGGCAACACATGGCTGGTCGGCTCCACATTCTCGGTATCAAGCTCATTCAATTTTTCCACAAATTGGAGAATATCGTTAAGCTGGGACGTGTATTGATCCGCTTCTTGCTCGGTCAACTTCAACCGGCCCAGCATCGCTACTTTTTGCACTTGTTCTTTGGAAATAGACAACTTCCTTCACCTCCGCTAGCTTGAAGACCCATTATCATAAGTCAAACCTTCTCACAGTATAGCACAAAACAACCGCAAACTCTCACTATCTTGAACCATTGGTTTTGATCGCACCCTCTCAACCCGTCGCAACGATTTATCCCAATTAACGAAATTCAATTTTTTGTCGAAATATTAAATTGCCTCTATTATAATATGATTAACCCTTTGGCACATTTTCACCCAATATCCCCCGAACAGAAAGGAGGTACCGTTACGAAGCCGGTTATGTCGTAACGGGAAATAATGGCGAAATCACGTTGGTATTCTTGGTTGATCTGGGCACTTATCTCC
This sequence comes from Laceyella putida, assembly GCF_042665195.1. Taxonomy (NCBI): domain Bacteria; kingdom Bacillati; phylum Bacillota; class Bacilli; order Caryophanales; family Thermoactinomycetaceae; genus Laceyella; species Laceyella putida. The sequence goes on along the minus strand of NZ_JBHTBW010000040.1, from coordinate 2,352 downwards.
GTTTTGGGTGCGTCTGGGTTTGCGGTGCTCGCCTTAAAGCGGGGGGAATCGGTCAATTCTCTCTGGTTGTTGACTGCCGCTGTCTGCACTTATGCCGTCGCTTACCGCTTTTATAGCCGATTTATGGCCAGAAAAGTGTTTGAATTGGATGATAACCGGAAGACGCCCGCAGAAATCCATAACGATGGCAAAGACTTCGTCCCCACGAACAAGTGGATCTTGTTTGGGCATCACTTTGCGGCCATCGCGGGCGCGGGTCCTCTCGTGGGTCCGATTCTGGCCGCCCAAATGGGATATCTCCCCGGAACGCTCTGGATCATTGTCGGCGTTGTGCTGGGCGGTGCGGTACAGGATTTTATCATTTTATTTGGTTCGATGCGTCGAAATGGGAAATCGCTTGGGGATATGGCCCGTGAGGAAATCGGCCCAATCGGTGGCTTTACCGCCTTATTTGCGGTTTTGGGTATCATGATCATTTTGTTGGCTGTGCTCGCCCTGGTTGTGGTCAAAGCGCTGGCTGACAGCCCTTGGGGCATGTTCACCATCGCCATGACGATTCCGATCGCCTTGTTCATGGGAATTTATATGCGGTTTATCCGTCCGGGGAAGGTATTGGAAACGTCCCTGATCGGCTTTGTCCTGCTGATGCTCTCCCTGTACATGGGACAATGGGTATCGACGCATCCGACGCTGGCTCCGATCTTCACTTTGGAAGGAACCACGATCGCCTGGCTGATGATCATTTATGGTTTTGTCGCTTCCGTAATCCCTGTCTGGCTTTTGCTGGCTCCAAGGGATTATCTGAGCACCTTTTTGAAAGTGGGCACCATTTTTGCCTTGGCTGTGGGCATCCTGCTCGTCATGCCTGAACTCAAAATGCCCGCCCTCACCAAGTTTATCGACGGAACAGGTCCCGTGTTTGCGGGAGACCTCTTCCCATTTGTCTTCATCACCATCGCCTGCGGGTCAATTTCCGGTTTCCATGCCTTGGTTTCCTCGGGAACGACTCCCAAGATGATCGCGCGAGAGTCCCATGCGACCATGATCGGCTATGGGGGCATGTTAACCGAATCATTTGTCGCGATAATGGCCTTGATCTCGGCCTGCGTATTGACTCCTGGCGTTTACTTCGCCATGAATAGCCCCGCCGCGGTGATCGGCACCGATGTGGCGTCAGCCGCCGCAGCTGTGTCCCAATTTGGAGACGTTTTCAAAATCACGCCCGCCGATTTACAGAACCTGGCCAATTCGATCGGCGAACAAAGCGTCTTGTCCCGCACGGGTGGAGCGCCGACACTGGCGGTGGGAATGGCGACCATCTTCTCCAGCATCATCGGCGGAAATGCCTTGATGGCGTTCTGGTACCATTTTGCGATCTTGTTTGAGGCCGTTTTCATCTTAACGACCATCGACGCCGGTACCCGGGTGGGCCGCTTCATCCTGCAAGACCTGATGGGCCGCTTCCTCCCCAAATTGGGCAAGACGGATTGGTATCCCGCCAACATCATCGCCAGTGGCCTGATCGTAGCGGGATGGGGTTACTTCCTCTATCAAGGCGTAATCGATCCGCTGGGCGGAATCAACACCTTATGGCCGCTGTTTGGCATAGCCAACCAGATGCTGGCCGTCGTCGCCTTGGTAGTGGGCACCACCATTCTCATCAAGATGGGAAAAATCATCTACGCTTGGATCACCGTGGTTCCGCTTGCCTGGCTCACTACGGTCACCATGACCGCAGGATGGCAAAAACTCTTCCATGACGCCCCCTCAGTCAGCTTCCTGAAGGCAGCGGACAAATACCAACAAGCGATCCAGTCCGGTCAAGTGCTCGCGCCGGCCAAATCCTTGGAAGATATGCAACGCATCGTGTTAAATAACCAAATCGATGCGATTTTAACCCTCATCTTCATGGTGCTCGTGGCCATCATCATTCTCGATGCCGTCCGGGTCTGGTACAAGGTACTGATCAAACGGGAAACGCTCCCTCTCAAGGAAGCGCCCTACGTTCCCCACCAACCCAGCGCGTAAAGGAGGAGAACGATGGAGAAACAAGCAACCTGTCCTTTTTGGTTGAAGCCATTGAAAGCATTTGCCCTGTATCTGAATGAAATGGCGGGAGTGCCCAACTACCAACGGTATTTGGAACATTTCCGCCGGCATCACCCAGGTGAAATCCCACTCACCGAAGCAGAATTCCACCGCCGGGCCACCGACGAAAAGTACGGCGGCGGAAAGATTCGGCGGTGTTGTTAGGCAAAAAGCCAGACAGTCTGATGACTGTCTGGCTTGAGGCTGCTGACAAACTGCCTTGAAAGGCAGGGTCAGCAGCCTTTTTTGTCGAATCAATAAAAA
>NZ_JBHTBW010000039.1:0-3285 GCF_042665195.1 Laceyella putida | reverse complement strand
AGGAGCTCTTACGAGCTAAATGAACGAACACTTTCTTAGGTCACGCTTACTCACTCTTTAGTTTTCAGGGAATGCGCGAAAAGCCTCTACAGCCGAAAGGTTGTGGAGGCTTTTTTGTGCTGGGATGTTTGCGGTAATGGTGCTTGTCCACTTTTAACATGTTCAAAAAATCGTGTAGAAAATTGGATATAAATAATCTAGCTGCTTACGAATGGATTTATATGATGGAGGAGGGGGAATCACAGTCACAAAGGGAGGATAGATCAAAAGAAGAAAAGGCCTTTTTTTATTTGTGTAAAGACAGATCGAGGTAAACAGATGAGTATTGGCTTGGATTTTTTTGGGGTATATCGTCTTTTTTGGCGCGTTGATCTTGGCGTTAGGTTTGCTTGCGTTCTCCGTGTTTACGTTGGCAACGGAAGGGTTTAAGCTGGGGCCGCTTAAGCTTTGCATGCTTCGCGCACTAAAAGTGAAAAAGTATCAACCCAAAGGGATTGTCTTGTCCCCGGAAGATGCCCCTCAACTGTTTCGCATAGTCAAGAAGAATACATCGCCGATTCCAATGCGGCGAAAGCAACTTTGACACAAACAGCCGCCGATTGCCTCATCATGAACTATGCGGGTGGCGGATATTTTATAAAGAGTTTCTTTCTGCCGTGCTGGAAGAAGCAAACCAGGACAAACAAGAACCCCGATGTCGCGGCTTTATGAACTTATGGCAGATATGAACGTCAAGCATGAGAGAACCAACAGGACAATGGTTGGAGAAGGAGTTTCGTAAGTAAAGATGACAAGATCATCCCAGTCCCTATGGATTTATGATATATTTTGGTTGAGCCTGTTTTAAGGTTCAGCAAAATCTGTTTTATAAAGGGTGGAATTATTATATATGTTTAAGCCGATTTTTGAAGAACGATCTTCGATGAGTGAAAGAATCATCTCGCAGATTATGGATGCGATTGTAAAAGGGGAAGTGAAGCCTGGGGACCGTTTGCCGACGGAGCGGGATTTGGCAACCTTGTTCCAAGTGAGCCGCACGGTGGTCCGCGATGCGATTAAAACATTGGCTGGACGAAATATTTTGCATGTGAAGCATGGGAAAGGCATTTTTGTTGCGAACATTCAACCGACGGATATCGAATCGTTCTCACAAGGAATCTGGCAGGATGCGGCTGTTCACGATTTGTTTGAGATTCGAAAAGTATTGGAAACAGAAGCGGCGGCTTGGGCTGCGGAAAGACGGCAACAGCATCATTTGGAACGGCTGGAGTGGATCATACAGGATGCCAAACTTCATTCTGACCAACCGGAGGTGTTGGATGAGCGCGATGCGCAATTCCATATGGCGATTGCGGAGGCTTCTTGCAATTTAGTCGTGGTCAAAATCATGATTTCTTTATTGGATTTATTAGCGAAAAGCAGGCAAGGGAGTTACAGCATTCCCGGACGATCGTTGGAATCATTGCAAGACCATGAGTTGATTATTGAAGCGATTATGCGACAAGATAAGGAATTGGCGCGGCAGCGCATGTTGCAACATTTGGAAGGGGTAGAGGCGACCGTCAGTAAGCAGCGGGGAGAACTGCGGCAACAGGAAGATTAACGCCATATCATCATCCCATTAATGAAATCGCTTCCAACATGAAGGGGATTAAATTTTCAAAACGGTTCAGCTGAGGATGAACATGAAATGACTGGCCAAAGGAATGGATTATGATAGAACATGACTTCGTTTTTGTAAATCGGGCAACAGGTGACTCCGCTTGAATTCTACCCTGTGCCCGATATTTACTGAATCAAATCACTGATGAAGATCATCCTTGAATCGGCTCGATGCGGCTGAGCAACAGGGTTACAGCCAAGACCGAAGCCATCATGCATGCGCCACCCAACGTTAAGGCCATGGCAAACCCTGCCTTTTCCGCGACCCAGCCCGTCAAGATTGGAGACACAATGGCGGCCAATGCCCCTGCCGTGTTCATCATGCCACCCAGTGTACCTGTGCACTCTTTGGGAGCGATGTCTTGAGGGAGGGCCCATAGGAGGGCCGCAGACGCGGATTCAGCGGCAAGGGCGATAACCAAGAGAATAGCCGCGAGGTAGGCTGTTTGGACAAAAGTGGCGAAGATGACGGAAGTCGCTGTCAATTGGGTTGCAATAAGCAGTGATTTTTTCATTTTTGTTGGAGAGTGGCCGTGGTTGATGAGCAGGTCGGACACAAGTCCGATGACTGGTTGGATGAACATGCTAACGACCCATGGGAAGGTGGCGAAAAAAGCGACGGATGCTAAATGGAGTTGCCGCACGATAATAAAGTACATAGGTAACCAAGTCAGATATAAATAATAGAGGTAATCCTGGAGAAATTTAATGAGAAGGATTGCCCATGTATTGCGATGTCTCAATAAGATTGCCCAATGGGATGTTCCGCGCATGGCTGTCTTCCGGTTCGAGGAGGGCTTGGTTTCTTGGTAGGTGGCAAACCAGATCAAGACCCAAACCAAGCTGCCAAGTCCCGTTACCAAAAAAAGCGGCCCTCCAATCAGGGTGGCTGGAGCCTCCAAAGGTGAGCATTAACCATATCATCAATCTAGGCGTAAGAGCGTACCCCAAGCGTAGCCCAGCTAAATATAGCCCTGTTGCCAGGCCGCGTTGGTTTTCGGCGAAATGATCTCTTACCACTTTGGTAGCAACGGGGAAATGGGCCGATTCGCCGATTCCCACCAAAGTTCGGCTGAACAACAACATGGTTAAACTTTCGTGCCAATCTGGTTAAAGCGGAAGCGATAGACCAGATGGCAGCGGCGATTCCGTATATTTTCTTTGCCCCAAAACGGTCAACCAGCCAACCGGAAGGCAGATTAAATAGACAGTAAGTCCAACCAAAGGAAGAAAGAACCAGTCCCATCGTGCTCATATCCAGATGAAGTTCTCTTGCGATAAACGGGCTTGCGGTGGCCAAGCTGGAACGGTCAACCGCATAAATCAAGGTTCCGCTGAAAACTAATAGCAGTATCTACCATTGTCTTCCGATGAAATGGAATTTCATATGGACACCTCGCGAATAAAAACGGTCAGCAATGTATTCTATGACATGATCAACATCTTTTATGATGGATTCTTTTCGATGAGTCCAGTTATGAATTAACTAGTTTGTGTGATCTGGAATTAATTGGTTGATAAATTTATTTTAAAAAAAGTGTTGTTTTCATTTAGTAGTCGTGATATATTATTCCTTGTCGCCACGAAAGAGTGGTGACCACAAACAAACGCACCTTGAAAATT
>NZ_JBHTBW010000038.1:0-43588 GCF_042665195.1 Laceyella putida | reverse complement strand
CAGTGTAACAAAAAAAGTGCCCGAAGGCACTTTTACAAATCATGTTTTGCTTTTGCATCAGTCTCATATGTGGGACTCTCTTTTCTATATTTCCTATCGAATGAATAATTCGATATTTTTAATATCTCATTTTATATTTTTGAGGAATAACGTTACCTAGCCGCCCAAATCATGCCCCGCGCCATGATCGTCCGCACCACCGGCAAATTCACAATATCCACATCATGCCCCAGCGAACAGTAAAACACTTTCCCCTCGCCGTACTTCTTCGTCCACACGACCGGCATAACCACGTCACCGAACCGCGTTGTCGCCAAGACCTGAATGGCTGGGTCCACATGCATGTAATATTGTTCGGAAGTGATAGTGAAATCCCCAATCCCCTGCATGATGGGGTGATCACGGTTCTCGATGATGACCGGATAAGTCACGCCGTCATTGCCCGGATGCGCGACAAATTGGCCCCCCACCATAAATTGGTACTCCCTGTCATTGCGGAAAGCGTCGCCCATGCCGCCATGAAGCCCGGCCACGCCCACCCCGCTTCGGACCGCTTCCAAAAGATGGCCCATCCACTCCGGCTTCATCGTGCCCATGGACCAGTTGGGAATGATCAAGTCAAGCTGTCGCACTTTCTCCTGATCCGCTAATACCTCCTGCTCCGTCGCATGTTCCACTGCAAACCCTTCCTTACGGAGCAACTCCGCCAGAATCTCCCCCACCTCAACCGGCTGATGCCCTTCCCAACCACCGCTTAAAATCAGTGCCTTTTCCATCAAGATCCTCTCCTTGTCTCTCTGTTTCTTCATCTCCATCCTACACCTATCATGAGTGAGCATGACACTCCAAATCATTGAAAAATGACAATTGCATAAAAAATCAATGAGATTGTGCTTAAACTACTGAAGAATGGCTAAGGCGGAAACAATGAGGACATCTAAATGGATTGGTTCCATGCCCATTTGCTTTTCGGGGATGTCCATGTTTTGTTTCTCACAGCGATGTCCCATGCCACTTTGACAAGGTAAATGAAGAAGACGACATTCAAAAGCGAAGTCACGATCAGCGCAACATTGTAAGGCATACCCGACGAGCCGCCGAACAACCCATATAAAACAGCATGGTTGTTGACAAAAATGGTCGCGCTGAATCCGGCGGATAACCAAAGCAGTCTTTTGTCCCTGAGATGGACAAAAGCTAACAGAGACAAGGCAGCGGCGGGGAACAGGTACCTTTCGTGCATGCTGGTGGAAAATGTGAATACACCGGCAATCTGAAGAAGCGCCGCAACAGCGGCAAATTTTGCGCTGCGCCCTTTGATATAGATGAACTACGCATAGGCCGTAATCATCACGATGAAAATCATGCCCCAGGTATGATAACTGAATACAAACAGCGTAGCCGAATCCGCCGCATAGTTTGCCCCGAGAAGACTGTAGAAGTTGAATGCATTCACGGAGGCATAGGGATATTCTCCGATCGTGCCGGAAAAGAGCTTAAACGTCCACAGCGGCTCCTGGCCAAACGAAAACGGAAGTACGATGACCAGCGCAGTGCCCAAACCAGTAACGGCCGTTGCCAAAAAAGTGTTTGACACTTTTCAACCTCACGAGTTCGAAGAAAAGCACGGGAAGAAAAATGATTCCTTGCGGCTTCATGAGCACAGCGGCGGCAAAAAGCCCGGCGGACAAGCTCACCTTTTTCTCCGATATCATGAAGACGGCCAAAACAACAAGTAACGTAAAGAATGAATCCACCTGCCCCCAGAAAGTGGAATTTATAAAAATGGCCGGATTGAAGATATAAAATGCCGCTGCCAAAAGACTGATTTTTGAAGGGAGAACCTTGTCGGCCAACCAGTAAATCAGGTACGCGGTGGCAATGTCGGCCAAGATGGACGGCAGTTTTACAGATTTTTGCTGACTGAAAGCCCACGGTTTCAATCGTGGGATGAAAGTCGGCGTTGCTCGGTAATCCCTTTATGGGATTGCTAAGAGAAACAATTTTCAGTACAATCAAACACATGAGCGGTGCTCATCTCACTGGTAGTGGGTTTTGTTCCCTCTGTACGTCATGATATGGGGTTCCAGTGGCGAACCAATCTCTCCCACTGGGTAAAATCATGAGAGTGGGTGAAACGGAGCTAGAACGCTGGTAACAGGCGTTCCGCCCATGTGGGTACATGCAACATGAGTTGTAGAACTGCATGGGACGGGCTGATGAGACAGCCCTGAAATTGGGAGTTGTCCAAAGCAGAAATGGATTGAGGACATTAACTACCCAAGAATCCCACGGCTTCAGCCGTGTGGAGTCTCAAAAGCAGGGTAAAATAAGGACTCATGGCGGGAACGGACGCGATTTTGCCTACCAAATACAAAATGTAGATGTAAAAAGGAGGGTAATCGCTGGAACCGTTGATATAAAATCCGCTGAGATCTTTGGCCGCGGAAGTTGCCCAGTTTTTGAAGAAATTCATGTCACCTGGATGCCCGTCGATCCACGGAGCGACAGCGATTCTCAAGAAAAGCCCCACCCCCAATAAGGTCCATAATGCAATCTTTTTATTGCCATTCTGGATTTTTATGGTTTTGCGAGCATACAGGTAGTAAGCGGCAGCAAATAATCCAAAAAAGAGTACACTGTATAAGGTAAGGAACGTTGCGTCATAGGTTCTGAATTGGCGGTGCCCCTGAACATATACCCATTCGGTGAAGGCGCATTTCCACTTGACGAAGGCACCTTCCCGTTTGGTGGAGACATGTTTCCGCCAGGAGGAGCCTTCTCCTGAGGGGAATCTGGGGAAAACGCCTTGCCGGGAGAAAGTTGATTTCTCTCATTGGAGAAATTGTTTCTTTCCCGGAAACCTTGCTGCGGCATATGATTTGGCATAGATGCAGAATCGCCATCAACATTCCATATGGAATAAAAACTTAATAAGATGGATGTGACAAGGACCAAACACAAACCTATCTTAAGCTTATTATCGAATATCGACATTTTCATGCCCCTCTCAATCTATTCCCATGACCCATTTTCCGCATAAACGGCAGAAGGGGATAAAACCCCTTCTGCCGTTTTATCGATAAGCTGTGACGATCCGTCACCCATTCAAGTGAAATCAACCGTTTTTCCATAGCCATTTGGATGGGCTTTATGCCACTCCCAAGCACTTTGGATAATGGTTCGCAAATCGCTGTATCTCGGTTTCCATCCCAAATGTTCTTGAAGGCTTTGGCTGTCGGCCACAAGCACTGGTGGATCTCCTGCTCTCCGTTGATCCACCTTTCTGGTTATCTTTCTTTGCGTTATCCGTTCAGATGTGTCAATGATGTCTTTGACGGAGTGGCCGAAACCCGTCCCCACATTATAAACGTTTTGCTTGGGATGGCCTTCATAGAGAGCGCGGAGAGCCAGCACATGGGCTTGGGCCAAATCTAAGACATGGATGTAATCCCGAATGCAAGTCCCATCGTGAGTGGGGTAGTCGTCACCATAAATGGAGACACATTCCCGCTTGCCCAAGGCCGCCTGCAACACAAGGGGAAGGAGATGGCTTTCCGGTTCGTGATCCTCTCCGATTCGTCCATCAAGGGAGGCGCCGGCCGCATTGAAATAGCGCAGGGCGATCCATTTCACATCATGGACCTTCCCCATCCACTGCAAAACCTTTTCGATCATTAACTTGGATTCCCCGTAAGGATTGACCGGTTGCAAAACATCCGTCTCTTTGATCGGCTGGTGATGAGCCGATCCATACACCGCCGCGGTTGACGAAAAAACGATGCGACGGATTCCCTCGCCAATCACATTTTCGAAAAATGAACAGGATTTCATTGCATTTTCCCTGAAATAAAGCTCCGGTTTTTGGACGGATTCGGACACCAAACTTTTGGCCGCGAAATGGATCACCGCATCGATATGATGCTTGTGGATAATCTCCCTCACCAATCCATCATCCGCAATGTCTCCTTTATAAAAATAGGGCGTTTGGACAGCCTCTCGGTGCCCAGTGGATAAATTGTCCAACACGACCACATTGATGTTTTGCTTTCTTAGCTCCAGCACGGTATGACTGCCAATATAACCGGCTCCCCCCGTCACCAATACGGACTTCATAGTAAAACCCCTCTCTCCCTTTCTCTTTTCAACACATGCTCCAAGTATGACAAAAGCGGCCCTCTCATTTCTTCACGTTGCAATCCCATTTCTGTGCTGGCTTTCAAATAGCCCAATTTGTCTCCGATGTCATAGCGGTTCCCTTCCAACTCCAGGGCATGGATCGGTTGCTTCTGACAGATTTCCCGCAAGGCGTCGGTTAATTGGATTTCATTCCCGGCCCCTCTGCCGATCGTCTGCAAAATCGGAAAGATGGAAGGCCTTAAAATGTATCGCCCCATGATCGCGATTTGGGATGGCGCTTCTTCAAGGGACGGTTTTTCTATCAAATCGTGAACCTCATAGAGATTTCCTTGTTGCTTGCGGAAATCAATGATGCCATATTTGCTCACTTCCGCCGGTTTAACGGTTTGCACCCCGACCACTTCCGTGCGATGTTCTTCAAACACATCGATCAGTTGCCGCAATGCCGGTTTCTCCGACACCATGATATCGTCGCCCAAGAGGACGGCAAAAGGCTCATCTCCGATAAATTGTTGGGCGCATAAAATGGCATGGCCCAATCCCAACGGTTCTTTTTGTCTGATATAGTGAATCTTGGCGATATTGGCGATCTCCCTCAACTCTTTCAGAATATCCGATTTTCCTTTCTCCAGCAGTGTCTGTTCCAACTCGACGGATCGATCAAAATGATCTTCAATGGACCGTTTGTTTCGCCCAGTCACGATAATGATGCTTTCAATGCCGGATTGAACGGCTTCTTCCACAATATATTGAATGGCTGGCTTATCGACGATCGGCAACATTTCTTTCGGCTGCGCTTTCGTGGCGGGAAGGAATCGGGTGCCCAATCCCGCCGCCGGGATAACCGCCTTTTTGATTTTCATGAAAGTTCACTCCTCGTATTTTGATCCTCGATGAATACCCAGAGGCGGCTTCCCATAAAGTTCACAACCATGCCGCCCCCTGTGGCCGCAAGCTTGCTGAGCCAAAGATCGAGATGGCTCATGTCGCGCAAGATGAAAAGCAGGCCAGATGATATCAGCAAAGAAACCCCGTTCACCAAGATAAACTTGGCAACCTCCAAGGCATTGGCTTTGCGCGCGACCCGGAACGTCCATTTTCGATTTAGCCAGTAACTGTTCGCGACACCAGCCGAATAGGAAAGCACCTGGGCAAACAGAGCCGGTGCCCCGCCTAAAGTCAGAAGATAGAAGGTGGCAAAATCCACTGCCGTATTCCCCGAACCTACTGCGCAAAATCGCAGGAACTGAACGGTTCTGGGTTTATTGTTGAACACTCAAGTTCACCTCTTCAGGGTTTGCCCTTTCACTGTTCCGCAGAATATAGAGCGGTCGGTTCTTCGTCTCATCGTAAATTCTGCCGACATATTCCCCGAGAATCCCCAAGATGATGAGGATCACGCCGTTCAAGAGCAACACGCAGGCAATGAGCGACGCCCATCCGGCCACGGTGCTGGTGGTGAACAATTTTTGCCCCAACGAGATGACCAGATAGGCAAAACTGGCAAACGAAATCGCAAAACCGAGATAGGTGGCCAATTTCAACGGTTTATAGGAGAAAGAGGTGATCCCGTCCATTGAGAAGCGCAGCATTTTCTTCAGCGGGTATTTGGTTTCGCCCGCAAATCGTTCTTCCCGAACAAACTCGATCGCGGTTTGACGAAAGCCCACCCAGCTGACCAGCCCGCGGACAAAGCGGTTTTTCTCCCGGATGCTGCGCATGGCATCGACAACTTTCCGGTCCATCAGGCGGAAGTCGCCGGTGTCAAGCGGAATGTCCACTTCCGTCAACGCGTTAAGCGTGCGGTAGAACATGGAAGCGGTCCATTTTTTGAACAGCGTCTCCCCTTTCCGTTTGGCGCGCTTGGCATAGACGACTTCATAGCCTTCCTCCCATTTCTCGATCATTTGCGGGATCAGCTCGGGCGGGTCTTGCAAATCGGCGTCGATAATCACAATGGCGTCCCCACGGGCATAATCCATGCCCGCGGTGATCGCTATTTGATGCCCGAAGTTGCGCGATAAATCCAACAACTTCACGCACCCGTCCGATTCGGCGAACGTTTCGACCAATTCCGCCGTCCGATCCCGGCTACCATCGTTGACGAACAACAATTCATATGGTTCGCCGATGCCCTTCATGACCTCTGTCAGCCGACGATAAGTTTCATGCACAACCGCTTCTTCGTTATAAACCGGAATGATAATCGAATATCGAATGGATTGATCCATTGTCTCCCCTCCTAATTTTGTTTCTTGATTTTGTACAGTGCCATCTCGCCGTCCCTGCCCATGGGACCGCCTTGGTCACTTTGGGAAGAGCTTGATTTCCACTCCGCCTCTGGAACCTCCGTGCTGTTCTTGCGGATCCAATCCATCACTTCACTGTTGCCTCCCCTGCCTTCAAAACCACCGGAACCGGAAGGGATCAAGAAATATTTCACTTCTTTGTTTTTCACTATTTCTTTTATTTTCTCAACCGTAAGAATTTGATCCGAAGCCCATCCATTCATCGCCATGACGGCTTTCCCCGTCTTAATGATATACGGGGCGGCCGAACTGGCATTGGTGGTCGCAAACAGGTACTTTTCACCCGTATTGTGTTTGGTTACATATTCAAGCAATTTCGTATTGACACGGGAGTTGGGTCCGCCCCCCATTCCCTGTCTCGGGCCGGCCCCTTGTTGATCAGGCGACTCAGACTGGGTACCGGAGTTGGCGCCATCCCCCATCCCCTCTTTTTGGCCATATCCTTGTTGATCAGGCGATTGGGTATTGGCGCCAAAGTTGGGTCCGCCCCCCATCCCCGGTCCTGCGCCGAATCCTTGTTGACTTGGTCCAGCCTGTGGCAACATGCTGTTGCCGCCATAAAGAAGCGGAGTAGCCGCCCAGTACAATGGCGCCACCAGCATGACCAACATCCCGGCCATTGCGGTCAATGCGGCGATCGAAGATAGCTTCGGTTTGTTTGCGGCAAGGAACAAGGCAAGCGCCAACCCAAGGCCTGCCGCCCCGATGCCGATCGACCAACCGACGCCGATTTGCTCTTGGAAGGGTTGCAGCACGATCAGTTCAAAAGCGGTAGTGGCCAAAATACCCGATGGCAACAGCCACATCTTCCAGCCTTCTTTGTTCCGATATTGGTTCCAAAGCTCCACCCAGCCTGCTCCTGCGAGTGCCGCAATCGCGGGAGCGAGCATAATCAGATAATAGTGATGGAAGAAGCCGGCAATGCTGAAAAACACCATCATTGGGAACAACCAGGCCAGCCAAAACAAGGTTTCCTTTTGTTTGGCCGTGAGCGGCTCTCTGCGGCGAATGCCGACCAGCAAACCGACGCTGGCGAACGCTACAAAGGGCAACAGCCAGCTGGTTTGTCCTGAAAGCTCGGTTTGAAAGAGACGAAGCGGACCTGGCTGACCGGTGCCGAACATGCCGCCGCCCCCTTGGCCTTGTCTTCCATGCCCGTTCGGACCAAAGCCTCCCGGCATGTTGTTTCCGTTCTGTTGCATTTGCTGCCGGTTGGCAGTGTTGTTTCCATCCTGTTGTGTTTGTTGCCTGTTGACAGTGTTGTTTCCATGCTGCTGCATGGGTGGCATGTTTGGCATTTCACCGCCTCTGGCGCCTCCACCCATGCCCCCCCGATTCATTCCGGTGAGGCGGGAAACCCCGTTGTAGCCAAAGGCGAGCTCCAATACGGAATTGGTTTGGCTGCTTCCGATGTAGGGCCGCTTGGACGCTGGAATGGAATCGACGGCGAGCGCCCAAGAAACGGACACGCCGGCCATGACCACAGTTGCCGCCGCCAGGATGGCCCATTTCTTTTTCCACCCGCTCTTGAAAGCGAGAAGGGTAAACAAAATGAAAGCCGGCACGACCATGTAAGCTTGAAGCATCTTCATGTTGAAGCCGACACCGATCACGGCGAAAGCGCCCAAAACCCAAGCCGGCTTCTCCTTGCGAATTCCTTTGAACAACATCCAGGTTGCGACAAGGAGCGTAAAGACCAACATGCTGTCAATGTTATTGGTTCGGCTCACGGCAACGGCGATCGGTGTGCATGCCATGACCAAGCTGGCCAATCGGGCCGCCGTTCCGCCAAAGCTTGGCTTGACCAGATGATAGATCAGCAAAACCGAGCCGACACCGGCCAATGCCTGCGGAAGAATGACGCTCCATCCGTGCACCCCGAAAACATAGGCGAAGAGGGTCTGAATCCAAAACACAACCGGCGGTTTATCCACCGTCACGAATCCGGCCGGATCAAACGAAGCGTAGAAGAAATTGTGAAAGCTCTGCAACATGCTGGTTACAGCGGCAGTGTAATAGGCATTGCCGTTTTCATCATTCCATATATTGAAAATGTTCAAAAAAGCGGATAGTAAAGCAATCCCTATCAGGAGCCAATCGATCTGTTGGCCCTGTTTCGTTTTCATCGTCATGTTATTCCCCTTTCATTCCCCTTCTTTCGTTGTCCTTGCAAGCGTCCCCCGTGATGCGGGCGCCTTTTACACTTGCAATGATACGCCCTTTCGCTGAATTGTGGCTGAAGGGGAACTGAACATTGATTGAGTAAAGGCTGAATCTATGCTGAAAAAAGCATGGCATATGGGTTCACGGTATATGTAAGCTTAAAATGGATTGATCTTACTCCGTTATCATTTCCTCTTTTTGTCTCTTGTTTCGTTTTGCTTGAGCTTTTAGAATTTTTATCGATAATGTGATCCCTGTGACTGTGAGGATGATTAAACTTACAGCTGCTATATCTACAACCATACGTAAATCCAATCCTCCAATATGGCCTTCATGTAAGCCTTTAATAAATCCTAGAAAGTTGTTTTTTTGCATTCTTTCTTGTGGAAAACCACCACCAAATTCATTACCGGATTGGGGATTTCCTTGATTTGGGTTTTGATTTTGGGAGTTTTGGTTATTGCTAGTTGCGTTATCTTCATTTTCTGAATCTCTGTTTATCTCATTATTGACATTTTGACTTTCGTCGTTCATATTTCTCCGATTAGGCATCATTTGGCCTGTCATTTTCCCTCTGGATTGTTCACCAATTAACCAAGGCTCAGAAATGATTAACCCCGTAATAGCCTGAATTAAAATTAGAACAGAGCTGATTAACCCAATCCATAAGTGCAATTGTCGTGCTTTTTTCATTGTTCATTTCTCCTCATGTTTAAAAATCATAGTAGGCAATATCTATCAGAACCCTATCGAAACGTTGACTCCGTCTTTTCTCACTGTCGCATTTCCCCCTTCATTCTTCATGTTTCATTCTCGTTATGATCCTCCCATATAGGCGCCTTTTTACACTTGCAATCATAGCCTCTTTAGCTGAATTGTCGCTTAAAGGAAACTGAGCATTGATTGAGTAATGGCTGAATATATGCTGAAAAAGCAGTAGTGTGTGGAAATTCACGATATCAAGAGAAGGACGGGGTACAACAAAAACGGCATTCATGCAGCAGAAACCGCCGCATGAATGCCGTCATTCGGGCCGTCATGATGATATATCAGATCGGAAGCCACACAACAAAGGTGCATCCGGCTCCCTCTTTACTGGTGACGCCAATGGTTCCCCCATGCGCTTCCACAATGGATTTGGTGATCGACAAACCCAAACCGGCTCCGCCATATTTGCGCGTCCGGGAGGAATCGCTGCGGTAAAACCGATCAAAGACGTGGGGAAGATGCGCTTCACTGATCCCCGGTCCATTATCTTTAACGGACAATTCCACACCGTTGTCCTTTGCGGCCAATGAAATCTGGATATCCCCCTCATCAGGATCCGTATGCTGGACCGCATTATGAAACAGGTTCAATATCACTTGTTTTATTTTATCCGTATCATACTTACATTTCATGTTTGGTTCGATCGACAAGCTCAGCCGTCTGTTTCCGGCCAAAATGCGAAGCTGCGGCTCCATCTCCCGGATAACGGCATCCAACGAGCCTTCCGCGAGTTCCATGTGGGGTGTGCGGTCCAGTTTGGCCAAAAGCAGAAGATCATGCACCAATTTGTTGAGGCGTTCCGATTCGCCATGCATGCTTTTTAACGCTTTATGGAGTTGATCCGGATGATTGGCCGCGCCGCGGAGCAGCACCTCCAAAAATCCATGAATCGAGGTTAACGGCGTGCGAAGCTCATGAGAAGCGTCCGCGATGAACCGCCGCATCTGTTCCTTGGTTTCCTTTTCCGCCTCAAAGGAGGCTTCCAGACGATCCAGCATTCCGTTAAAGGATTCCGCCAAACGGTCGATTTCCATCTGGCCTTGCCGGGTGGGGAACCGTCTCGCCAAATTGCCCGCATCGATCTGTTCCGCGGTCATCACCATGTTGAACAAGGGCACCAACAATTTTTTGAGCACCGGCAAAAAGACAAGCGATCCCACCAGCATGGCGATGAGGGCAATGGCCAGAAATGTGAGCAATTGCCGGAAAAGCAACTCCTTGAGCGGGCTTGTCAACGTGCCCGCTTGAACGACGCCAATCACCTCTCGCGGGCCTAAAGAAACCGGTTGCAAAACCACCAATTGTTCCTCTCCCCCAGCGTCTTCGATCACTTTGTAGTTCGGCCCCGGTTTTTTCTTCAATGCGTCCATATACGCTTGCGCATCCAATTTCGGAGGGTTGACGCCGCCGGCCCCATTCGACAATGCGAAATAATTTCCCTCCACATCGATAAAGGCCAAGTTTGCCTCAGGCCTGAAAAAAAACGGGTGGTGCAAAATGTCAGGTTCCGAAGTTGCGTTCAGTTTCCGCCAAGCGTTGGGCGGAATCGACATGATCTGGCTCTGTATGCTGGTGGCCTTATTCCTGTAAATCACCCCCTGCATAAAAACATATTGAAACAGGCCAATCAGCACCAGCAAAACGGCCAGGATGAGCAGGCATCGGGATAACAGCTGAATCCGGAGCGAGTTGGGGGCGAAAAAGGACGCGAATCGAGTTCCTTCCTTATGGGTCATGGCAGATCAACCCGGTATCCCGATCCCCGCAAGGTTCGGATCAATTGGTGGTTTTTGTCGTTCAATTTCCCCCGCAGCGAGCGGATGTACACCTCAACGATATTTTCATCTCCTCCGAAATCGTAGCCCCATACTTTATCCAAAATCATCGTCTTGCTTAAGACCAACCCATGATTGAGAACCAAAAATTTGAGCAGTTCATACTCCGTTGGAGACAGTTCCAGCACCCGGTCTTCGAACCTGATTTCTTTGCGGCGGTCATCAATGTGAAACGGACCGATCACGACTTCCCCAAACAAGTTGGGGAATTGGTTTCGGATTCTGGCGTAGATCCTGGCCAACAATTCCTCAAAACTGAACGGTTTCACCATGTAATCATCAGCCCCCAGCGTGAGGCCTTTCACACGGTCATCCACTTCATCCCTGGCCGTCAGCATGATCACCGCCACATTTTTCATTTTTTTGAGCATCCGGCACACTTCGAAGCCGTCTATTCCCGGCATCATGACATCCAGGATCACGACATGCGGATGGAATTGCTTCATCAGGGTCATGGCTGACATGCCGTCCTGGGCGGTCTTCACTTCAAATCCTTCATTTTGCAGACCCAACTCCAAAAATTGCAAGATATTGGGTTCATCATCCACTACCAATATTTTGACTCCCTTTAATTGTTGCATTGGTGACCTACCACCTTCATCGTTCACATGATATACCTATTATCCAACTGATAACTGAAAACGCACTGAATGGAAACTGAAAGTTTGTTGAATATTATTCTTTCCCATTTGAAACCTTCGATTTTGGCGTACGATGTATTTTCCTCCCCCCACTCTTCCGCTGTCTCCAATTACAGGTTGGGATGCCGACACCATTTAAAACAAAACTTTGTCAACCGTTCGCTTGATGTAAATGAAACGGAAGTATATAATTAAAATAATTATTAAGTAGTATTCATTATAAATAAGGGGTGGAATAAATATGAAAACCTATGATTATCACCACCTTAATCATGTCAAAGAACAGCAATCATCCAAGATGACCTTATGGATCACCCTGTTGCTGACGTTATTTTTCACTATGGTGGAGGTTGCGGGTGGACTGTTGTCCCATTCCCTCGCTCTCTTGTCCGATTCTGCGCACATGATTTCGGATGTTCTCGCTTTGGGATTGAGTTTGGCCGCCATTTACTTGGCTACAAGGAATCCCGACCGGAAGTACACTTTCGGCTTCCTCCGTTTTGAGATTATCGCCTCTTTCCTGAATGGGCTGGCGCTCGCGGTCATTGCGATTGGCATATTCATCGAGGGCATACACCGAATGATCCAGCCGCAAGAAATCAACATGCGACTGATGTTGATGATCGCCGTCGTGGGCTTGCTTGTGAACGCGGTTCTGACCCTTGTCCTGAGTCGGAGCTCTAAGAAAGAAGGGAATTTGAACATCAAAAGCGCGCTCTGGCACTTTTTCGGGGACTTGCTCAGCTCTGTCGGGATTATCGTTTCTTCCGTTCTCATCTCCATTACGGGCCATTCCTTTTTTGATCCGTTGATCAGCATGCTCATCGGCGGCATCATCTTTTATGGGGGTGCCAAGATTATTCGTGAATCCTATCTGATTTTAATGGAATCTGTGCCGGACCAGTTTGATCTTGATGCGATCCGCGGGGATATCGGGGCGGTGGAAGGAGTGGAGGATGTCCATGAGATGCATTTATGGGCTGTTTCCACTGACCACTACTCGTTAACGGCGCATGTGTTCATTCATGATGATGTTGAACCCCTTTATGTCATCCGGACCATCAATCAGGTCCTCAAAGAAAAATACGGCATCGAACATTCGACCATTCAAGCGGAACATCCCGCCATCCATGATCATGGCGATTACGGAAGACGATTCTTGGCCACAAACTGACTGGGGATGATCGTTGCAAGAAAAAAAGCCGGTGCTCCAATAAGGGTTTGGGAACACCGGCTTTTTTCCGTTTATTCTCTTTCATATCGGCGACGGCTTGCCCGATTACTTCCCGTCCAAGCCAATACAAACTGACTTCTATGAATATTGTTCCAACGGAAACAAGAACGAGAGTAAAAACGACTACTTGGTATGGAAAAGTCCCATCAGACAGTATCCATTTGCGCCCCCAAAAAAACGGGAAAATACAAGAACGAGCGTTCGAATGAGAAAATACGTTTCCGCAAAATCAGATCCTTTTTCTTCCAAATGCAAAGGCAGGTGCCGGTCCGAAAAGTCGCAGGGATCATTGTCGCCAAGGACCATATCCAAGTTGGACAACAGAAGTTCCAACAGCCAATTGACATTTTCCCTTAGATCAAAAACATCACCCATACAACTAATCCCAGAAAAATGAAGGCTAACCTTTCTCATCATAAACTCTTCTTTAGAGAGTTCCCCACTAAATTTCTTTGCGAAAAATTCAACCGCTAAAGGCGGATAACCAAGAACATTCCCCAAAATGATTTGATACTCTTTACTCTTCACTTCCAGACCAACAACTGATTCCTCAAAGTTTCGCATCATATCTTCTGTCTTAAAAAACATAGCGAAACCATCAGAAAGGGAAAAATGTGGGAACCGTTCTAACTCTCTAAGCTGTTTAGGATCGATTTTAGCTACATTCTCCAATACTGCGGGTTTAGTTCCCACAAGAAAAGATTGGGCAGAAGAAATAGGTGAGATTGATGTTTGGATCATTGAAACATCCCTTTCATATTCGGTTTCTTCATATTATGGCATACCCAAACCACATATATTCTTACTTTTCTTTCATTTCGCTGTAATCTTCACCACCACACTCTGGACAATAAATAAAACCGTCATCCCGCTTAAGAAAATGTCTTTTTATTTTCTTCTGCAATTTTATTTGTTGTTATTTAATTGTTGTTCTTTATTTTCATAATTCAGTGCCTTTTGATGCGCAGAAGCGGTGATTTACTGTCTCGGATCTGTTTTTCCACTACCATGCGGATCGTAAGAATCATTTCACAGGGATTCCAAAGCAATCGTTCCCCTGTCTATCACTCTCTTCTCTTCCCAGCCCGGTAATACTCATGCAACAACTTAATCAACGCCCTTTTTTCGATGCGTGACACATACGATCTCGATATCCCCAACTCTTTGGCAATTTCCCTTTGCGTTTTCTCTTCTTCGCCCTTCAATCCAAATCGGCAACAGATCACCTCTTTCTCCCGTTCATCCAAGATATGGATGTGGTCATAAATGTTATCTCGTTCAATTTTCAACTCCACTGCGTCCACCACTTCATCCTTGTCTGATCCGAGAATATCTACTAACGTAATTTCATTTACCTCAAGAGGTTATCTGTTATTATAAAGAGCCCTTTCTCCTCCTTCCGCAGATTTTTCCTCAATGATTACGACATGAAAAGAGTACGATGACCAACAGAATCACCATCTTCTTGGCAATGCCTCTTGCGCCCGTTTTGGAAGAAAGTGTCCCTTACATCGCGGACGCTACCCAGCCTGTGGCAAAGTCAATCGCCATTAAAACACAAAGCGCCGTCAGGAGTTCACTCCACCCTCCATAAAGGAGTGTGATAAGTGAACTACCCGCGGCGGCAATCACTTTCATCCAGTTATTCATTTATTCAGTCCCCAGTAGATTGATTATTCTAGATTACAATATTGTGAAATTTAATTTGTGCATAACTTCCTTAAAACTTTTGCAAACATTAACTCGCATAATTTATTTCTAATCCTTGTGGAAAGAGGTAATTTGAATGAAGAAATTTAAATTTGGTTTATTAGCTTTACTGCTAAGTTTCTCTATTGTTTTATCAAATGTTCCAGGAGTTTTTGCTGATCTTGTCGACCAAACAATCTATGCTGATCATGAAACTTTTGTAGAGCCTATCGGTGATGTCTCAGAAAGTGCATCTGATGAGGTTGTGAGTTTAACTGAAGAAGAACTTAAACAACTACCTAAAGATTCAAGATCAGGTATCCCTCTTATATTGTTAATGAAACAAGAATATGAGAAGGCTAAGAAAAAAGGTGCTAAAACAAAAAATCACTCACATACCGGAGAATCAAACAATTTGCCGATTAAAGGAATGAAACCTTACTCTAGCAGAGACTTAATCCGAAAAGGAACCAGTCAGGTTATTCAAAGAAGATACTATGACGAAGATGGTAACGCAGATTTAGATATCGATTATACTAATCATGGAAATCCCAAACAACATCCAAAAGTACCACATCGCCATGATTGGACATGGAAAAATGGAAAACCCTCTCGTGGACCATGGTACTGATCAAAGTTGGAGTGAATCATGTGGAACTAACTTATGAACAACTGATTGACTACTTAAATATGGGTAGAGAAGTTGAGTTTACTTACAAGGGTGAACAATACTCAATTACCGTTACACCAGATGGTTTTTCGTTTTGTAAGTCTAACAGTGATCAGCCGGAAAATTTCCAAACACTATCGAACCTGTTAGATCAAATAAGAATAGCCGATCAACGTTTAGAGCAAATATGGTCTGACGTTCAAGTGGATTTTGTGTATTAATTATCGAGCCTAGCTTATATAAGCTAGGCTTTAGTCATTGTGTACGATCCCTTCTTTATTGCCCTGGCATGTGCATATAATGGGGTTAATCCGAGATAAGTCGGAAAGCGGCACGATAGATTACAAATAGTGTAACCTTGCGCTCGTAGAGCATGGAGACGACTTTGTATGCCATTTTCCCGGTGGACGAGTCTTAACGAGCAACAAAAAACCCTAAACGAGCATATGGAACTCGTTTAGGGTGGATAAATGATTTCGTAGAAGGCTTCTAAGATCTATGTCCTGTAATTTTCAGTTCAAAGTCTTTGGCGATTACTTGATATATATAATCATAGGTTGAGAGGATATAGTGTTTATATCCCTTACCTTCCAATCGAAGCTCCTTAATCAGTTCCGAATTCTTCACTTCATCAAAACTAGAGATCACCTTCCACTTACAAATCTCAAGCTCTCGGCAATCATAAGCCTGAACTTGATGAAAAGTAAGCTCATAAGAATACCATCGATATCCTAAAGTGTTATTTGTGCAAAGATTGCCGTTTATATCCCCCACAAAAGTCAATTGATTCGGAGAGAATGTTTGTTTTACATCATCTAAATAAATGCCATTTCGCCCATCAATTTCACCTAACTCCGTTTGTATTGGTTCATTTTGGAACATATCATTACCTCCTTACCTGTAAACTCTTGCCCCCATCTTTAGTCGAAAAGCGTCTCAATGTATCTCAATGTAGCAAATTCCTCTATTTCTGAAGGTGTAGCCCAACGTGAATTTACTCTCACTCTTGCCATTTTTGCAGCATACAGTCGTCTGTTATCTAACAGACATAGGTCAAAAGCCGATCTACCACAACAAACTTTGCGATTGGGTCTTGTCCAAAGATGCGAAAACGGGCAAAATGGTTTGCAAACGAATGTACAAGCGATACGTCAAAGAGATTTTATGAGATCAAGATCGGTAAAGAGAGTTATTTATTACTGTTGTTATCTCTTTGGTATTGATCAGTGAACATACATTATCACTATACATATTATTTATTTACTTCAACACCATAGGCTCTGCATTCTTACCAGTATCCGATTCAAATAGTTTCCCACAGGGTCAGGTGTTTCTGGAAAGTGTACAACCAAGTAGTCATCTTGTAATCAATCATTCATGATACAATATATTTCCCCGTTTGTAGACGATTTGGTTGATGTTCAGATTTATCATTGTATGAAAGCGGAGACTTGGAGTCGTGATGCTGGGAGCGACACATTGGCGAACAATCGGTCACGCTGGAATTGAGATCAACCAATCACCATCGCGCCGCCCACGCTTCCACTTCCACCTTAAGCGCGGGTTGAGCCAATGAGGTAACATAGGCCATGGTCGTCGCCGGTGGTGTTCCGCCGTGAAATTGGCTCCAAACTTCAAGGAAGCGATCCCTTTCAACAGGTTCGGTCAACCAGATATTGATTTTGATGATTCCTTCCGCAGTTACGCCTTCACTGTTTAAAATGCGCAACACGTTGTTCAAGGCGTTGTGCATTTGCCCTTCCGCATCAGATGGCAAATTCCCCTCGGCGTCTGTCCCAACCTGGCCGGAAAGAACGAGCAAATCAGCTCCCCTCGGCACAATGGAGAGATGTGTATAAGGCCAGATGGGAGGTGCGACATCGCCGGGATTCTTGCGCGTCACTTTCATCGTGGTTCCTCCAATCATTCTACAAATTCTGAATTATGATCATGTAAGCATAATACTGAACTTGCACCCCGTCAATTCCCTGTGAATCGGGTAAACGGGATAGGGGTAGAGGGAGTGAAGCTCCAATTTGATGCCATCTGCCCAAGAAATGGGAAAAGCTACCCAAGATTAAATCTGGTCTTACCCATGTCAAGTAGACATAATGAAAAAAGCTACTCAAGAAACCTTAGTTCTGTATTGAACAGGACTAAGGTTATTTAGTTTTGCCTGAAAACGGTTGTTATTATAGAAATGGATATAGCGGTCGATGGCTTGTTTTACTTCATCAGCCGTTTTAAATGAGCGAAGGTACATTAATTCTGACTTAAGATGACTGAAAAAGCTTTCAATACATGCGTTATCTAAACAGTTGCCCTTTCTGGACATACTAGCCGTAATGTTATATTTCTTTAGTAAGTCGTGGTATCTTCGGGATGTGTACTGGTATCCTTGGTCACTATGCAAGAGAACTCCATTTATATCTCGTCTTTTTATGGCAGTTTTAACTGTATCCATTACGAGTTTCAAGTCATTTCGCGCACTGACTTTATAAGCTACAACCTCGTTGTTGAATAAGTCGCAAATAACAGATAAATACAACCGTTGATGATTGAACTGGAGATATGTAATATCTGTCGCCCATTTTTTATTAGGATTTGACGTTTGAAAATTTCGGTTTAAAAGATTGCTACCGATGACAACTGGATTCTTCCGACCAAAATATCTCTTTTTTCTTCTGATGTGTGCCTGGATGCCCATTTCTTTCATCAGTCGATAGACACGCTTATGATTAATATTGATCCCATAAGTTTGGCGAAGCCAAACTTTCATCCGTGGATATCCGTAAATTCCATGTAGTTTATGATGGCACTCCATTATTTTTCGTTGGATTTCTATATTTTCTTGTTGTTTTGGTGTCCAGTAATTTTTACGTTTTAGCCACTTGTAGTACCCACTTCGGGATACCCCTGCAATTTTACATAATAATGCCACAGAGTATTTATTAACTAGGCTTTCAATAACGGTATACTCTTGTACTTTGCTTTTTTTAGTTTTCACCCCCTTCGTAAAGCCAATAACTTTTTTAAGTATTCATTTTCTGCTTTCAATCTCACTAATTCTTCATTTAGCGATGGGTTTTTTCTTTGTCGTCCATTTCCTCTGGATCTGCCTCGTTTTTCTTCAAGTCCTTTTAGACCTTCTTTTTCATAGTGCTTCACCCATCTCTTAACCATCGTAAAATGAATGCCTAGTTCTGCAGCCACTCTCTTGTATCCCATATCTTCGTTGAAGTACATTTCAACGGCTGCTAATTTGAATTCAACAGAATATGTTTTCTTTGTTTTCCCCATAAAAATCCCCCCTAAGTAAACAGTACAGGATATAGCTTTCTTTTTCCTGTCCACTTAGAGGGGATAATATCAAATCAAGGGTATCCGTCCCAAAATACTTATCGGATAATTGCGCCAATGGTCCCTCCACTTCTTCAACCAAAAATATGCCTCTGGGCTTTAACACTCTCGCGACTTCAACCAGTGTGAGTCTCCATTCCGGTACATGAAGGAGTATTGCAAAGATAAACACCACATCGACATGTTCTGAAGGTAGATCAATATTCGTTACATCTCCAACAAAAAATTCAGCGTCTAATCCTCTTCGCTTAGCTAAATCAATCTGTTCAGGCATGAAATCGAAAGCGAGCAAACGAGAAGGTTTTCATTCATAATTAATTCGGTACCATAACCTGATCCGCAACCCGCATCCAAGACAATCCTGTTATTTATGTCTATTCCGTGCTTTTCAAGAAACCCTTTAAAGGTCCTAAATTCCAAGTGTTTTTGAACTAATCTTCTTAAAGGGTTATTCATTGCGATAAACTCAATTTAATATTTAGTCTCACCCTTAACCCCCTCCCCCTATACCCGTATAAAACATCGAAAAAATGATCTCACTAGATCTTATCTATTTGCCAAATCAATCTCATACTTTGGTAATGAATCCACAAAAATCTTAAGATTAAAGAGCTGATAAATCCTAGTTAGATTCGTTATTTTCATCAAAAGAATAGATCAACTTCTCCGTCCACACTTTCTTCTCTTTCACGCTTTGGACAAGGGATGAAGCGGATTCGGATTGAAGCCGACCATACCAATTCCCTTGTGGATATTGAATCACTATTGGGCCATTCTGACACTGTCCATTGCATTTGGAGATGGTTGTGTGTATGAATGGAACCAATTTTTCACCTTGAATTGCTCTTCGAATTGACTGAGTTAGTTCCATTGCTCCATTTTTTGTACAGGAAGCTCCCTGACAGAGAATGAGGTGCGACTGTACTTTAGATAAATCAACCATTTCGCATCCCCCTTTTAAATCAGGATATTGGATCAAAATCAAATTCAAGCCTTGCTTTATCTTCAATATACTATACCCCCTTATGGTATGTAAAGATATCTTTTGAACATTTTTGAATTAAAAAGAGAACGGCAACCTATTGCCCACGCAGTAAGTTGCCATTGTTTCAACTGTCTATTTGATTGATTGACCCTCTTTCACGATTTGGGTCCATTTATGCCCACCATCTGAACTCACATATATATGCTTCTTAAATGTTACAATGGCCATTTGTTTGGGATTGTTGGGTTGTTGTGCGATGAATTGGACAACATCATCTGATCCCTTAATTGGTAAGGAAAGTTCTTCTTTTTGCTTGGTTTTCATGTTGAAACGAACCAATACAGGATGATCTGTTACCCCACCAATCCATACTTGTTCAGGATCTTTTCGATCAAACAAAATGGATGTGATTTGCATTCCACCAAGAGCTTCGTTAAAACGATTTCCTCCATCCGTTGAGAGATATAACCCTAAATCAGTTCCCATGGCCAATGTTTTTGCTTCCGAAGCATGGGCTCCCATGCTGATCAGTTTATTTCCCACCACGCCTTGCATGGAAGCCGGTGTCCATGTTTTGCCACTATCCTTGGACATATACAAGCCCGTTCCCATTTTGGAATTGGGTTGTTCATTCAAAATGTAAATAGCCCCCGTTTTAAACCCTGCTGTCATATTGTGAAAATCCGATTCTCCTTCAAAACCAATCGTCTTCCACGTTTCCCCATTATCTACACTTTGGACGAGTCCGAGTGGATTTGTTTTATCAGAATCAGGCGCAGGATGGCCACTGCTGAAAATTCCTTTCTCAGTCAACGAAAACCCCATCAAATCTTGTGGTTCACCGATCGGTCCTGACCATTTCCCGTTTGCATACGCGTAGAGACCATCATGCGTTGCGGTCAGAAGTTGCTTTCCATCTGCTGTATAGGAAAACCCGTGAATATGCTCAGCCGAAAAAGTAGTCTCTTTCGTACCACTGCATGCGGACAGAAACAATAAACTAGAGATCAATAAAAATGCTGCCATTTTCAAACGAAACACATTTGACACTCCTCATTTTAGATAAGTATAACGGTTAAGCTTCTCTTCAATATTTACTTTCCTGTGATGTTTTGTTTTTACATACGATAATCGTAAACAATCTTTTTGATTTTAAGCGATAAATTTGATGAATATGTGAAGATCTCTCTCAAACACCGTATTTCAACCATTTCTCTGGTCATCTTCACTTTTTCTTTAAAAGTTTGTGTTACGTTTTTCAAACAACCTACACAAGGAATGATAATCATGGATGGAACAGATTTATCCATATGGTTGGCCTTCGGGGCAGGTTTCTTGTCTTTTATCTCCCCTTGTTGCTTGCCTTTGTATCCCTCTTTTCTCTCTTATATTACAGGGGTATCCGTTAAGGAACTTGAGGAACAGCAAGGGTTGATAAAAAAAACAGCCTTGTATCACACCCTTTTCTTTATCCTTGGTTTTTCCATCATATTTTTCGCCTTAGGGTTTTCCGCCAGTTTGATTGGCAATCTATTTTCCGCCAATAGGAAATTGATACAACGCATTGGCGGTGTGCTCGTCATCGCGATGGGTTTGGTTACGCTTGGTATTTTTACTCCCCAATGGATGATGAAAGAAAAAAGGATTCACTTGAAGAAAAAGCCGATCGGTTATGCCGGTTCTGTATTGGTGGGAATCACTTATGCCGCAGGATAGACTCCTTGCATCGGACCCATTTTCGCTTCCATCTTAACGGTAGCTGTATCGAACCCGGATCAAGCCTTTTGGTATTTGTTAGCTTATACCGTCGGATTTGCCATTCCTTTTTTTGTTATGGCCTTTTTTATAGGAAAAGTAAAAAATAT
Organism: Laceyella putida; assembly: GCF_042665195.1. Classification (NCBI taxonomy): domain Bacteria; kingdom Bacillati; phylum Bacillota; class Bacilli; order Caryophanales; family Thermoactinomycetaceae; genus Laceyella; species Laceyella putida. Next base: position 21,929 of record NZ_JBHTBW010000038.1, on the reverse strand, counting down.
ATTAAAATACTCCAATCTCATGATGAAGATTGGAGGAGGCCTTATGATCGTGACGGGGGTTTTGTTGTACACCGATCAAATGACGAAATTAACAGCGATGCTGATCGACTTGTTTGGAGGATTCACAGGTTTTTGACGTTAGGAGGAAATCATGTATCAACTGTTCTCACAAATCAGCCAATGGCTTGGCCAACCCTTTTTCGACGCTGCTCAATCTACCAATGTCGCGTTTCTTTCCGTTCTTTTTTTGGGATTTGTCGGTTCCATTGCCCCCTGTCAACTTACGGGCAATATCGGGGCAATCACTTACTTCAGCAACCGCTATATGCAATTGAAGTTTTCCCGCGTCGAATTCATGTTGTTTTTTATGGGCAAAATTTTAGTTTTTTCTGTGTTCGGTTTTCTCTTTTGGGGATTTGGCAATACGATTTCAACTGAGTCCATTCCCATCTTTGTCATTACCCGTAAACTGGTGGGTCCCACTTTTATTCTGATGGGTCTTGTTCTATTGAAGCTGATCCGGTTTCCGAAATTTTTTTATCGGTTATCTTTCCATCCTCTTATTAAAAATGTGACTGGCAATAAAGGGGCTTTTCTGATGGGGATTCTTCTCTCGTTAGGATTCTGTCCGACCATGTTTACTCTATTTTTTGGCGGGGTCATGCCCATTGCCATCCAGTCATCATACGGATTCATCCTTCCATCCATCTTTGCCCTAGGAACAACCCTTCCTTTGCTGTTGATCGTAGGGCTCTCCAGTTGTTTCGACCTGGATCGTTCAATACTTAGAATAGCCAGGAAAACAAGTAACTGGATTCAAACATTGGGTGGAATGATATTTATACTTCTTGGCATTAGTGACACGATTACTTACTGGTCAATCTAACTTGGGAGATGGTTTTATGCGACGCAAAACCTTTCTTACTATCATCGTTTTACTATTGATTGCGTAGCCGGACCTAACGACTAAGGTGTACACTAGGGCTTTTTCAGTGCGAAGCCAGCTCCACAGACATCGCTATTTATCAAAATAAAGATCAGACTAGCTCTTTACAAACGATCCAGCGTTAAGAAGTTGCCGAAGTTGGCTTTAAAGCCCCTCGTTTTACTCTGACATCCCTGGATAAAAAATCTTTTTCGGGCTTCCTGGTGCGGACCCTGTCGACTGGAAGCACCAACTTTAAAAAAGCTCAACTAGGGGCAATAGAGGTTTATGGAGTGAATTTAACAGGCAGAGACTCTATAGCTAATGTAAAGCTCTATAAGGAAGAATTTAAATTGAACTTCCCCATCGTTTTAGACACTGATAACCAAGTCGCATCAACCTATAAAGCCTTTGCCATCCCAACAACTTACTTCATCGACAAAAACGGAATCATTGTGGATAAGGTGTCGGGAATTGTTGATCCAAAAACATTAGAAGAAAAGTTTGAAAATCTGCTTTCCAAGTAGGTAATAGATATGGCGGAAATAATAAATGTAGGTCCTTTTATGGTCAATGCAAAGATGGTTGTTTTGCTCGGAGCAATCCCAATCATTTTTTACTTTGTATCAATACGGCACTTCTTTTTTATCACCTTTTCTGGAATTATGGCAAATACACGACATTGCCATGGGAGATCTCCATTGAGAATCCCATTTATAAATATCATCCAGTGAACATATATTACGCGATCATTTCCATCATTTGCCTGATCCAGACTTGACTCCAGTCAACATACAAGTTGGGAAATGGGCAATTATTTGCCTTCTCACTATTATCTTGGGGAATTGGTTTGTTTATCATTTCATTTTTTGAATTCACAACCACGTTCTATTTAGGGTTTTCTCTTGAACAGATTATTGGTTTATTTATCATTTTGGTCAGTGTGATAAGTAATTGGGTATTTAGAAAAATTTCTGTTTCAACTTAAATTTCAGTGGACAAACAAGACAAATGCCTAATCACTGTTGGGGAGCATACAATATAACGAAATACATGCAGGGAGGAATATACGGTGCCTCACGATCAGTTTATGGAACCACCTAGAAGAGGACCCGTTCTGCAAGAATTGACAAGTTATTTGATGGAGGTCTTTATGGTAAAGTCACTGACACAATTTCTCTCTGAACTTGGTTTCTGGTCCATTCCCATTAGTCTGTTAATCAATGGAATCATTAATGTTATTGGTTTTATTCCTTCTGTCTTTATCACCACCATCAATGTATTTATTTGGGGTCCTTGGTTCGGAGGTTTTTTATCTTGGCTTGGGGAAGTAATTGGTTCCATCATCGCTTTCCTGTTTTATCGCAAAGGAATTCGGATAGCAAAGATCAAACGTCATGAAAGTTGGAAATGGATTCAATCATTAAACCAGTTGTCGCTTATCAGGCAATTACTCGCATTGATTCTTGCTAGGATCACTCCTTTTATACCTGCAGGGGCTGTCAATCTCGTCGGTGCGCTAACCGCAATACCCTTTTCTACTTTTCTTCTGTCCACCGCCATCGGAAAGATCCCGTCCATCGCCCTTGAAGTATGGATTGGTTATGGTCTTATACACATCAAGGAGAATGCTGTTAAATTAACACTTACGCTGCTTACAATTGGATTAGGATATCTGGTACTGAAAAAACGAAAAAAGGTTAATGAAACGAGTTGAGAATTTCAACTAATTGATGTTTCAATTTTTAGAGCGAATCATCTCGCTTAATATCTAAAATCCCATACATATAAAAAAAGACACTCTCCTTTTGGAAAGTGTGAAATATAGCCATGGGAAAAAGTTAAGGGATTTTCCTAGTGCTAAAAAGATTGAGATGAAGTTATAGGGTTTGGCGGAGGAGGTGGGATTCGAACCCACGCATAGCGATTATCGCCCTCTAACGGTCTAGCAAACCGTCCCCTTTAACCACTTGGGTACTCCTCCGCTTAGATGCTCTCATTCCTTGGCACATTTAAAATATTACAATGTGTAGAATTTATGTAGAAAATTTGATTATTTGCAGGATATTACTTGTCATATACAACTCATACTTTTGAGTAAACAAAACTAAAAGGCCTGAATTGGCCTTTTAGTTAGTGCTCCATATCCATATTTGAATCCATCTTTTTTTTTTTTTCTAATTCCATATGCTCCCCATGTTCACCACCCGTCATTGGCGCAATTTCCAGCATCTCGTCAATCATTCCTTGCACATCAAAGGGAATGGACTTTTCGCGACCAATGTTCATCAACATTTTCAACTTTTTTACCGAGCCATTAACAGATCAACAGTCAGTCTTGCAAATTTTTACACACTAAGATTCTCCATTAAATAAACACATATTTTTTATAAGGTAATAAAAGAGAAAAGCTTCTTTACAAAGAGATCGCAAAACAAATCCAATGTTAATGGAGGATTGTAACTCAATGTGGTGGAGGAAGAAACCAAAAGCAGGAGATCAAATACTCATTTGTAACGCAAGCCAATTAGAAGTGAACAGCGGTCACTATGATAATGGGGATATCTTTACAGTAAAACGAGCCTATAAAGGCTATGTCCATGTAGTGGAAATTGATCGCCCCATCGATATTAGCGAATTCAAGATTTTACGGAAAAATAAGAAGTCGGGAAAGTAAACCCGACTTTTTCCATTTATCATTTCCCTTATATAATAAGTACTACCTTCATGTCCTCCCTCTATTCATCAAGCTTATTTCAAAGCATCCAAGATTCCTTGCTCAATCTGCGAAGCATTCATTTGCCCCTGATATATTCCGGTGATCTTCCCATTTGCATCGATGAAAAAAGAGCTGGGAATGGGACCAACCTTGTACATTTTTGTGATTTCTTTTTGCGGATCAAGCCCAATCGGAAAGGTTAATCCCAGAGATCTTACAAATCCATTGATCGTTACCGGTTGCTCGGCAATATTAACAGCAAGGATCTCAACCTCGCGATTTTTAAACTTGTTATACGTCCCTTGCATGTCAGGCATTTCTGTGCGACATGGCTTGCACCACGTTGCCCAAAAATTGAGCAATACCACTTTCCCTCTATAATCACTCAGTTCCGCTTTCTTTCCTTCCAATGTTTGAAACTCAAAATTAGGCGCTTCTTCCCCCACTTCTAAATTGGCATCGTCAGGTTCCGACATTGATTGGAAGAGCGCATATCCCAGTAACCCTAACATTACTAAAAGCAAAACTCGTCGAATCCAATATCGTTGCTGATTATTCACGACTGACATCCTCTCCGAATTTTTTAGTCATAGACACTATACTTTAAGAATTTGATCATTTATTGAAGGATTCACCCATTTTCCCATGGTATTTTTTTGAATGAAAAAAGTGGCCCTCCCTTGGAAGGCCACATGGTTAACCATTTTATTGGCAAATTCACTTCACATCAACTTTGCCAGCCACTGGTCATCATAAACCATATCGATATATCGATCTCCCCTATCCGGAAAAACTGTTACAATATTGCAATTCCCTTCCAATGTAGGAACCAATTTTTTAATCGCCGCAATCACGGAACCCGAAGATCCACCGGCAAAGATCCCTTCCTTTTCCAACAGCTCCCGACACCCCATGGCAGATTCGGCATCATTCACATAAATCACCTCATCCACTTCCGTTGGATTAAGAAGTTCCGGCACCCGACTGGAACCGATTCCCGGAATTTCCCTTGAGGCTGGCGGAGCCCCAAAAATGATCGAACCCACCGCATCCACCGCAATCACTTTTATATCGGGGTATTGTGCCCGCAACCTTCTGGATGTCCCCATGATGCAACCTGTCGTGCTGACTGGGGCAACCAGGATATCCGCCTTCTCACCGCTCGTGATTAATTGCTGGACCATCTCTTCACCTGTTCCGTGGTAATGCGCTTTCCAGTTGTTTTCATTTGCGTACTGGTTAATCCAAACACTGTTGGGAACCATCTCAAGCAGTTCTTGAACCTTTCTGATTCTGGTCTTGAGATAACCCCCTTGGTCATCGGGCTCGTCTACCATCACGACATTGGCTCCCAAACTCTTGATCATCTTCAAATTGGTTGGCGAAATCTTGGGATCCACAACGGAAGTGAAAGAGAGATTGTAATACCGAGCCAACATGGCCAGCGCAATTCCCAAATTACCGGAAGTACTTTCGATCAGATGGGTATTCGGTTTGATGACTCCCTCTTTCATGCCTTGTTCGATAAAGTACCGTGCCGGGCGATCTTTCATGCTACCTCCTGGATTCATGAACTCCAGCTTCGCCATGACCTTTATATTGTGAGTCGAAAACAACTTCTCCAACTGCACCATCGGTGTGTTGCCGATACAATCCTTAATTGAACCTTGGATACTCTTCGTCGCAGTAAGCATTTTTCCAACTCTCCCTTTCGGTTTTATACTTCACAAAGATAGATGCTTTCTGAATAAAACCGTAATTGCTCAGCCCATTTTTCACACAATTGGTTCCACTCTTTCAGGTCAACCTCTCGAGACTCAAGCAAACGGATGGGAATTCTCAGATTTAATAAACGCCCTTCCACCATACAACGGGTAACGCCTGCAGGAACTTTATGTCCGGTCATTACGATGTCTTTTAAATCTTCCAATGTACAAGTTGGATATTGCAACAAGATCATCCCTGGTTCTGGATATAAGCGGCTTCCCTTTGGAAATCGCCTCACTGGATAATCCTTGTTATAGGCATCCACGATATGATGCCACATCTTTAGCCGCTCCATTGGGTCTGTCTGCTCGCCATTCAAATAAACAAATTTGGGCGCCCCATCAGCGTCCACCACTTTTGCTAGCAATGCAGCGTCATTGGAGAAAACCGATGTCCATAATAATGAAGGATGTTGGCTAAGACCCTGTAACCATGTTCCCGCCGGAATCATATGATCCCATGAGCCAATGTCCACTTGTGAGGGGTCCACGATTTGCAGCGGTATTCGCTTACATCCCAATCTCTTCAATGCACCCGTTCGATGGGCTCCATCCAGAATCAGGTAATCCGAATTTTCCAATCGAATGGCCAACAACGGATTGCGCAAGACCCCTTCCTTGGCAATCGCCTGTACTGTTCGGCCCAATCTTACGGATTCCGTCGGTTCGTGCAAGCGAATCCGTTCCACATCAACCAGTTTTAACGAAGAAAGGATATCCATTTTAAAACCCACACTCCTGATTAAATATGATCTGAACGAAACCCATGAAATTTGGCAAGCAGTTGCGCCGTTCTTCTTTTTTGCTGGGTATATTTCAATCGAACCGCGCCCATGATCGGGAACAGTGTGAGAATGCTTAGAGTAAGCCAAAAGGTTTGCGGTTGATTGATATCCACAAAGAAATCATGCAACACCCCACCCAAAAAATTACCGAGTGACCCGCCTATGGCCATTGCCATATTCGAAAATCCAAAATAAGCCGCCAATGATTCTTTGGGTGCGATATTGGCCACATAACTTTGAAAAGATGGAAGCAACATCATGCTCCCAAGTGAAATAGCGGCCAATGTTAGCAGAACCGTCCACGAACTGGACACGAACCCCAGAAACATGAGTGTCACACCCAAAAACACATAGGCTATGCTGAAAATTCGTTTCAGGCTTTTATTGTCTGTGTAAACAGATACAGGCCACTGAAACAGGATGATCATGATCGTGACAAAGGAGAAAATCCAACCCGACGAACCCGTTGTTTGATTTGCCACCATCGGCAAAGTCAAGTAAAGTTGCTGGTAAATAAAATGAAAGGGCATCAAGCTGATCACAATCAGCATGAATTGCTTTTGTCGAAAGATCAGGCCACTTTCCTGGATCCACGAGCGACTCGCTTTCGGCGCGGGGGGATTGGGAAGAAGCAAGACAACAAAGCCCATCGCCCCAAAAATGGCTCCCGATATGATACACAAAAGCAGAAATTGATCTTCTTGAAAATAAAGCCCCGCCAGGGGCCCCAACACCGATCCGGCGTTTTCAATGATGTTCAATGCGGAAAACGCCTCTTTTTGGCGGTCGGGAGGAGTGAAGTAGGTAACCAATGCCTTTAAAGCCGGACTGAACATCGCGCCGCCAATCCCACTCAGTGACGCCGCAATGAGAATAGAAGTGGGGTCAGCGGTTAAACCCATCCATGCAAAACCGACTCCCCTCACAATGAAACCCAAGACAGCAATCGGCTTATAACCGAAACGATCAGCCAAAAAACCTCCCGCCATCATCAACCCTTGCTGACTGATAATGCGCACGGCAAGAATGACACCTACAAAAGCAACGGAAAATCCCAACGAATGGCTAAAGTAGGTCGAGATAAAAGGGACAAACATAAAGAAGGTAAAAAAAGCGAGAAATTGGATGAAGAGAATCAACCAAGTTCCCATCCCAAACCGATAAGAAGACAATAAGTTTTGTAAGCGCATGTCTTCCACCTTCAATAATTTTTTTTGTTTTTTTAATCCGAACACGGTGAATATACTAACGAAAAAATGTGGTGAATTTATGTTGAAACACTGAAGGTCTACAAAAGACACATTTCTGCAAATTTTTCAGGCTCGAAACACGCATAAACATATCATTCTATATCCGAAAAATTAATCAGACCAATTAAAATAAATAATTGTATCTTAACAATAACTAATCATTACAACCCATTTAACAAAGCACTTCATAGCGCCACTCCAGGACATGACAATGGCCCTATAGCATCGGTTGCCACAGGGCCATCGTGATCGATTCGATTATCACTCAGAAATGTTTTTCGCTTTAGGATCTGGCTTGAATGAGGAATATCCTTCATATTTAACAGTGGTAGCCATGCCGGCCGCCGCATGATGCAGATCGTGGCAATGGAACATCCAATCGCCCGGGTTATCTGCCGTGAAACTAATCTCATAGGATTCACCAGAACGCACGTTTAACGTATCTTTCATAATCGGTGAACCGGTTAACGGTTTACCGTTTTTACTTATCACTTGGAAAAAGTGACCGTGGAGATGCATCGGATGATCCTGTTTCCCTGTATTCGTAAGGGTAAGCTTTATCTTATCGCCCTGTTTTACCATAAACGGCTTGGCTGTTTTGAATGTATTGCCATTGATCGTAAAAATCTCGTTCATGTTGTTATCTGTTTTTTCTCCAAGGTCTACCTGATACTCTTTATCGAAGGAGCCGTTTGTTTCAGCTACCTTTTCCCCATAACTTGTAATATCCAATACGGGTAATTCCTGTCCTTCATTCGCTTTATCTTGATTAGAAGAGCTTTCTTCATATTGAATAAACGTCTTCATGTCTTTCGTGCCTTCCATCTTGCCATGACATTCAATCAACCATTTACCTGTTTGGTCGGCTTTGAATTCAAACTCATACCGTTCCCCTGGCGCGATGGCGATCAATTGATCTTTGAACTCTTGCGGTTTGTTAATGGGCTGCCCATCCATGTTTGTCACTTTCACTGAATGACCATGAATATGGATTTGATGCGTCATAAACCCGGCATTCACCAGCCGCAGCTTGACCAAATCCCCTTTTTTCACCATAAGAGGCTCTGTTTCCGGAGACGCTTTGCCATTAATGGTAAAGGTTTTGTAATCTTTCATATGATCCATATTCATACCCTGCATATTGCCGTGCGCGGAATGATCCATATTCATATCACTGTCATTTGAATTCATCGACGAGTGCGACGAGTGATCCATGCCACCGCTGTTATCATGTGATCCGTTCCCGCCTTCCGCTTCAGGATCTTTCCACTCGTCAAACACCAGCGTATAATCGCGGTTGTATTTCACTTTCTCATCTTTTGGTTCCACAATGACAGTTCCGTATAATCCCTTGTCCACTTGTTCTGCACTGTTTTGATGCGAATGGTACCAGTAAGTTCCCGGCACCGTTGCCTCAAATTCATACACAAATTCTTTGCCCGGTTCAACTGCGTTTTGCGTCAAACCTGCAACCCCATCCATTTTGTTAGGCACGGGTAACCCATGCCAATGAATCGTGACCGGTTCCGGCAATTTATTTTTTAGCTTAACTTTAACCATTTCCCCTTGCTTTACCCGGATGGTAGGACCGGGATTCATTCCATCATAAGCCCATATGTTCCACTTCTTGTCTCCTTTTAACTGAACCATCCCTTGTTGAGCCGTTATCTCAAACATATCCCCATTTTTCTTAGCAAAAACGGGCTGAGCGCCCGTTTTTTGTATATTGGGTTCCATTGAACCCGTATGATTCTGGTGGGGGTTACTTTTATTTGAACAGGCAGCTAAGAAAAACACAGCTGCTACAAGAATGATTAACATTCGTTTCATTTTTTTGTCCCCTTTCACACACTACCACTCAGCCCATCGAGGAATACGTGAGTGTTTGATGCTTATTTTTTATTTCATTCTAATGCCAAATTGTGAAGAATTATTGTTGACTCCTGACCTACACAAAATTATCACTATTACAGGTTATGATAAGCACGAAAAGAGAAATGAAAGCGAGACGATGGATATGACGAAACCTTCTATTCTAATCGTTGATGATGAGGAACACATGATTGATTTGCTAACCAGGATATTAAAAGACGAATTTAACGTTACCGCTGCTACCGACGGGAAGATGGCACTGGGATTGCTCAAGCAGAAGCACTTCGACTTGTGTCTCCTTGACATCATGATGCCTTCGATGAACGGCTGGGACTTATTAAAACAAATGAAACATGAAAAAATAGAAACTGCTGTCATTTATGTTTCCGCTCGTGCTGAGGTGGAGGATCGGGTAGAAGGCTTGGAATTGGGTGCGGATGACTACATCACCAAACCTTTTGATCCAACAGAAGTGGTTGCGCGTGTCAAATCCGTTCTTCGTCGTACAGCCAAGCGAACACAGTCAGATCAATTGTATTTTGAGGGCATACGTATTGATTTATCCCGTAGGGAAGTATGGGTAAATGAAAAAGAACTGAAACTCACTCCTACTGAATTTGATTTGCTTATCACACTAGCCGTTCACCCCAAACAAGCATTTTCACGGGATCAATTGCTGGAAAAAGTATGGGGCTTTGACTTTTGCGGAGATACTCGAACAGTAGACACCCATATAAAAAACTTGCGAATTAAATTTCGACAGGCTGGGCTTCAAGGGGATCCACTTCAAACTGTATGGGGATTTGGCTATAAGTGGGGAGTTTTGTAATCAATGAAACGAATTGCTACAAAATGGATGGTCACCCTTCTCTTTGTCATGATTATTGGACTCGGTTTATTGGGTTTTTCCATTCATCATGTCATTACACAGCACTATCGCTCTTATATAGAGCAATCCTTGTATAATCGAACCGAATCTTATGCCAACATTTTAAGTCATGATTTTGAAACCAAGACATTGCAACACGTAGCCGGAATGGAAAAAGGCCCCTCGACAGGCGTAGCTGTGTTCTCCCCAACAGGTAACCTCCTCATTCATTCCGGTTTGGTCATAAATAATGAAGTTCTTCAAGCAACCAAAAAGTGGTTGCAGGAAAAGAACAAATCCCAAAAAATAAAACATGCGGTGTTATCCCTTAAACAACAGGGAATCATTATGGCCAAAAGCCCCATCAACAAAAACAAAAAGGTGTTGGGAACCGTAATTATAGTGACCAATCAATCATGGCTTGAAACCACCCTTAGTGAGTTTGAGTCTACCATTGAATTGGCTAGTGCCGGAGCTCTTTTGGTGGCCGCAGGCTTTGGACTACTGTTATCCCGACGAATCGTTCGCCCCATCCTTAACATGCGTAAAACGGCCGAACAACTGGCCAAAGGGAATTATCAAACACGAGTCGCTGTTACAGGACAAGACGAATTGGCTTCTTTAGGAAAACAAATGAATCGACTGGCGGAAAGTTTGTCATATTACCAGTCCTCCCGGCGTGAATTTCTATCCCATGTCGCACACGAACTGCGTACACCATTAACTTATGTTAAAGGCTATGCAGCACTGCTAGCGCGAACGGCAAAAGATGAAGAAGAAAAAAACCTCACCCATATTATTTTTGAACAATCCAACCGGTTAGAACGAATCGTTGATGATCTCGTCACATTAAGTCGTCTTGATGAGGGCCAAATCAAGTTACATCCAGAAAAAACGGAACTCGGATTATTGCTTAACAAAATCGTTGAAGAGATGAAACCCCGTGCAAAAGAGTTGGACATCGAACTGAACCTTCATGTTAAAGAGTCCATTGATATTTTTGTGGATATCCATCGTTTTCACCAAATTATCATGAATCTCATCGATAACGCCTTACGTTACTCAAAAAAAGGAACAATCGTTACCATTTCTACTTTTAAAGATCGTAAACATGCAACAATTCAAGTAAAAGATCAAGGGATTGGTATGACACCAGAACAATTGGATCGAATTTGGGAAAGGTTTTACAGGGTTGAAAAATCACGTTCGCGTCAATATGGGGGAAGTGGGCTTGGACTGTCCATTGTCAAGCATTTAGTAGAACTGCATCATGGAACCATTGATGTTCACAGTGTTCCAGAGAAAGGTACAACCTTTATCATCAAATTTCCCATTACAAAAAAGGATGAGTAAATTATGCGCAGCTGGGATATTTGGCTTGCCGTTTTATTATTAACGATTGGTGGCACTTGTTTATTGGTCTCTACATCCATGCCATTTGGAACCATTGGGCCTTTTTGGCATCGATTGATTCATATCGCCGAAATTATACTTTTAATTTTTATAGGCTGTTGTTTATTATGGGTATATTTAAAAGGGCTAAAGAAAAAACGTGCTTCAAAGTGCGCCTCTTGCCGTTATCCATTAGATTCGGAGTGGCTTTATTGTCCTAAATGCGGTACACAAAAACAGGCCGGGAATTAACCCGGCTTATCTTTTTTTGATAAGCATTTCCTCGGTGAAAAAATAACATCTCATCATCTTTATACATATTAGTAGCTTTCTGCTAATTACACTGAGAATTTATATTTTTAATTTCTTCACTTTTTCTTCACAAATTCATGATAACATTATTACAAAACTCAATATTCTTATTTATATAAATATTGAGTTTTGTAATATTTTTCTAACTATATAACAACAGGAGGGTTTAAACATCATGATTCGTAAGATTTCTTTTCTTACCGTAGCTGTGACGTTGCTGTCCGTATGGGTACTGAGCACTGGCGTTTCGGCACATCCATGGGGAGGCGGAACATACGGTTATCATTGGAACAGATATGGCACTCCTACCATCGGGATTTATAACACCTCTACATCAGGAAGATATTACAACACATCAGAAGCAGCAAGAGCAGACTGGGATAGCAAAACCATCCTCAGCCTCCCCAATCGAAGCTACCACACCGATGTTCATGTCTTCAATGCAAATTCCGGAGCGACGGGCTGGGCTGGGCTTGCTTCCATTGAATCTTGGGAAAATTCGAGCCTAGGCCATATCGGACATGCTCACGCTCAGGCAAACAATTATTACACTGATTCATACTCGGACAATGATCTGCGCGGCGTTTATTGCCAGGAAATCGGACATGCTTTTGGTTTGGATCATAGCAATACCGGTGATTGCATGGGAGCCGGCTATTACAATAATGCCTATACCGTCGGATCACACAATGTCAGCGATATCTATAACACATACAGCACCAACCATCATGGCAGTTTATCTAAAAACACCGCTGCACCAGTGGATTCCACTGCACCAACTGCCATCGCCGTTTGGGCTAATCAACCACAAACCATGAATGAATTAAAAGCATTGTCAAACGTTATTGCCTTCGGTAAGGTTACCAAGATAGAAAAAGGTCAAGACATTGTTCATAACCTGAAAGGCGAATCGGAAGCTTATCGTATTCCCACGCAAATCATCACGTTCGAAATCACAAAGTCTATGAAAGGATTGAAAGCAGGTCAACAAGTGAAAGTCTTCAAAACAGGGGACAACAACTTCCGTATAGCCGAAGATCCATCTTATGAAGTGGGCAAGGATTATCTATTGTTCTTGCAAAAACGTCCAGGTAACGATCAATATCTCGTAGTAGCTCCTGAGGGCCGCTACTCTGTTGTAAGCGGAAAATTGGAAGCGGCTACTAGCAAGAAGTTAGGGAAAAAGTATAAAGGATTCACTACACAATCAATGATCCAAGAAATCCAAAGCGCAAAATAATCACACATAAAGTGTGGGATTCAAGAGAGGGAACCTCCCTCTCTTTTCCTGTGCTCACTTTTCATCTTCTAAAATTTGCACTACAACCACCATGCTTCTAACAATGTAAGCTCCCCTCCAATCGCCGACAAGGGCGATAGAAACCGATTGGGATTTGGATTAGGCTCGTTTTCCCTTTTGAAGTAATCTTATAGATCTCATCACACGTGTTCAAAATGCAAATGGTGCAGAAACGCTTCTAGACTCAACCTTCTCCCTCCCAGTCATTGCCTATGGAAATGGATGGGGATGTGGATTGAGCTGTTCAAGCGTAAGGGGTTGCTCCACATACCCCAGTTCTACCGGCACCTTAAGCACCCTCTCCAGCCCCACTAGACGGGTGAGATGATATCCGAATGTTATCGGCAACATCCCCGGAATCAACACTTTCACGCAGTGCAGCCCGTTTCGTTCCGGTGCCGTCTGGTTCACCACAATCACATCGAGGTTCAATTGGCGGAACACCTGAAGAATATCCTTCAAGTCATCAGTCAGGTCCGCATGTCTCTCTTTCCACTTGAATTCCTCGTCAAACGTGCGCAAGGGACGATGTTCATCAAGTAAAAAACGTAGACGCTCTTCTGCTAGTGGCAAACTGTACAGCATCGAATGATCCTCCATCTGTTGCACAAGGAACGGATCATCCAACATTTGCAAACACTTCTCCCGATTCGCCTCATTCTGGTCAAGCATCAGCATCGTACTAGACAACTCATGAACCGCGCTTTTTACGGCCCGTATCGGGTCCAGGTGAGCGCCTGCCGCACAGATAAGGTTGGCTCCCTTTCGTCTTCTGTTTTTCGCCATCGCCCAAACGCTTGGAATACCATTCTCCATCGTCGTGTTAAACAAATGCAGGTCATATCCCGCTACCTCCCGCAAACGATCGACCATCAACCGCAATTCTAAGTCATCTGCAGAGTAAGGGTCAACGTGCGGAACCGGTAATTGGGCATACCAAGTCATCAGAAATGAATCTCGTTCTACTACTTCCAAAATGCCGTGGAAAATGGCTTCCTCCAAACTTCCGCCTACCGCGCATCCATTGGAAGTATCGTAGACGAAGTCATCCCCACTACCCATGCCATAATAGGCGAGCACACGCGGAACTAGAATCGGCCGCTCCTCTAAAAATGAATACCCCCATACCCAATCCATGGGCCGATCAGGATCAAACGGTTTAAACGGAAAACCGGGCCGTGCATACTGTTCCTTCGAATACAATCCCACCTTGACGGGGTTGAGCGCTTGATCCGCCAGATTGCGGAAACAGTCGTGAATCACCGTCCGTTTGCCACGGGGTACCAGGCCGCAGTAACGCTCCAGCCCTTCCAAAATAGCCGCCAACTCGCTTTCTGCATAGGAATGGGCCCGCCCCCCTACTCCCACATCCTCCGTAAACGTTGGCAAATTCACACCCGCCGCAGCAAAAAGTGATCCGAGATCATGCATTTTCCCATTCAAAATACCTAGCCGATAATCCAAATAATCTTTGATCAAAACTTCTTTCAGGTCATCCATCGGACGGCAGCGGTAACTGTCAACGTTAATCTTCGGGCTTGGTTTAAGCGAAATTGAGGCTGCTATCGGTGAATCATCGGGTAATCGACCACAGACCGAACACAGCGGATCAGGCAGAAAGAAGTGACGTGAGCTCTTCAACGTCCTCAAGTTGGTCAAAAACACCCGTCCTTCCAACTGGGCGGGCCTGCCTTGCAACACCCTCTGCGTCTCTGCCACAATCAAGTGAGCCAACTGCAACAGTCCTGTGCGCGATGCCCAAGTGTCACGTGTCATTCCCCCTTGCGCTGCCAGTCTTCGTTGCAGCTCCCGCATCTCCTTGCGGTCCAATCCCGCCATAAGGTGTCGCATATCGGCACATTGGGAGCATCCCGGCTCACCCGCACGAACCAGCGGCCCAACCACGCCCTCGCCAAAGGAAACAAAGCCCCGCAGCCAAGGGATGCCAGCTGCTTGCAACACTTCTTCCGCCTCATGATAAACGGAGGGATGCCACGCGTCGTGCAACACCAGAGCCAAATCCGCCGTTTCCGGTACTCCTGCCTTCAAATCGGTCTGTCGAATGATTTGGTAGTGGTCGAACAGTTCCCCGTATACCAAACCAGCTAACAACCCTTCTCCGACGATCACCACGACAGCGCTCACTGAGATTCCTCCTCCCGCAACAACACGCCAAACACGCCTGCCAGATCCTCTTTCATAAACGGTTCCAGCGCCAGATCGAAGACCGAGAACCGCTTACGGTTCCTTTTCAAGATCTGTATGGCGGACTGCAAGACCTCCAATTGTGCATTCCCTTCAGACCCGGGAATCATAAGTTTTTGTGGTTCCTTTTCTGCCAGAAGCACAGACGAAACCTCTAACACTTGCGGTGCAGGGCATGCCGCTTGGTTTTGTTCCCTCAACAAAGCCTGTTGCAACGCCTTCCTGAGCGCCATGGTCACATTCAAGCCTACACTGCCATACCAGCGGTCGCCCGTACCCACACCACTGGGAAGCCTAGCAAATCCTCTCCCAAGCCGATCATCGGTGTCCCTCGCATCGTGGTCAATGCCCGCAAATAAAACCGGCAACGTTCATCTTCTACTGCACTCAACCGCACCAGAAAGACCAGAGGCTGCTGATCCACCTGCTGTTTACCCAGCTTCTCGGCCAAACACTTTTGCAACCCACGACATAAGCCTTCAGCAACCGTTTCCCCTGCTCCGACACCGACAAATCCCTGCTGTTCGATTATACTTCCCTCTATTTCCTGCAATGAAAGATGTGTCTTATCAAGTTGGCTGACCATACGCGATACATAAGCTTCAATCCCAACCAGCCCCGCTTCCCGCCGCGCTTCCTCATGCGTCATACCCGCACAAACCATATCAGGCAACAGTTCGACTGGTCCTTCCGACAACGGGTCGGCCACTTGAACACGGCACTGAGCCAACGGAAGCTGTTTCAAATCTCCCTCCTCCCATTGATGAAATATCCCTGATTCAACCGAAGTCAATCGGCTGAAGTAACGAAGCAATCCACTCGACTTACTTTTGCGTAAATCCCGTTCCAGTAACGGTTGAAGATCTTGAATCCATTCGGTTGCCACAGACCCTGTCACCAGCGGATGGGGCATAAACGAATGCCAGCTTCCTTCCAACGTTTCCAGATTGAGCAGGAAGAATTGGTTTCTCTGTTCCGACTCGGCCACGCCTGTAACCGTTTTTAACAATTCAAACACGATCACATTCGCCAACATCGCTCCTGCTGTGGAAGAGAAAGGGTGCAACTGCGGGTCTTTGCAAAGCGCAGATCGGTGGATGCGACGCCACGCCGACTCCCAACATGCATTAGAATCCGGATGCACCATCGGGCCAGCCAGACCCACTTGCTGCACAACCATAGCAGGGAGAAACACTTTCTGCTCCTCTCTACACACCGTATGGAGAACACGCAATTCTTCGACATCGCCCTCCTGTGATACATACAAAACCCAATCAAACGGCTGAACAACCTCTCTCCAGAAACTCATTCCTTCCTTCTGCAGGATGATCTCCTCTAACGCAACCTCGGGATCCGTATTCCGGGCATACGCCTCTAATTCCAACAATCGCTGTCGATTGGTTGACTCCAAGTCCGTAATCAACACATGAAACTTGGGCAATCCGGTTTCCAACAAGGCTGAAACCAGCGAAATAAGTAAGAACCCGGACCCGCCAGCACTTTGGCTTGACGATAGGACTGAAATCGGTAAGCTCCTGAGCCACCCAAACTATCCAAAAATTCAATCTGGGAAGCCGCCTGTTTGAGCACCTCATCCGGCAATTGATGCGGACGGTCTTGGCTCACATCCCGAACAAAGCCATTTTGGTACAACATTTCCGCTATTTCATAGACCCGGTCTTGGTATGGAGCCGGTAAGCCATCTGTCAATTCCTCCAACGTATATTCCCCGTTGAACACCGGCATCAGTTTTTCGATCCACTGATCGATCATCCTGCCTTCTATTCGGAACGAACACAAGTTGTTTCGAAAATACATACCGCCGTTTGAATCAGGAAAAAAAAGCGTATCTCTTTTCAGCTTCAAACGCATAGAAGGGGTCAAATGGGTCATTCTGCTCCTCCTAACCATGAACCATTCTCAATATCTGTACATCTATATTCACTGTTCAATTTTATGTACAGCTACTTGTCCTTTTGCTCATTATGTAGAAGGCCCACTGCAAAACCAATCACTCGTTTATGCAGGGGCCATCGCCTCTACTTAAGTAACCACCATTTCCGTTCACACTATCTTCTTTGCCAGCTACAGTTTTGCCAGTGGCAATGTTACCAATGACAATGTCCGTGACAGTGTTGCCAATGGCAATGCCCATGACAATGCTGCATATGACAATGACCGTGACAGTGTATATGACAATGACTATAGCAGTGTTGTGCCACATCCGGATTATTTTGTCCATGATTTTCCCAAGGTGTCGCTTTGCCTTACGTAAACTTGTCAGCACTTAACTTTTGAAGTTCTTTCTTGAAATGATCCATTTTCCAACCTCCGTTTTAAAAATGAAAAGAAGCAACAAGAACCTAGATCGTTTACTGCCTACCGAATAAATCAACAAAAAGCACCTGCCAATATCCCGATTCGACAAAATACACCTAATATTTATGAAAAAGGATCCATTATTGTTACGTGTCCAAGTAATTTTATTGGATTTTCACAAAACCAAAAGGAGTTTGCTTTTGCGGGATAGGTGACCCCAATAGGTAGCCTGTCTACTCCAATAAGTTGAACCTGAACAGCAGTTGGAATAAGAATGCGAGGGAGAAGGTAAAAAAAACAGGCTCTGCAACGTACAGGACCTTGGCAAACTTTGGTTATTACCTGATCAGTTACACTGGTTCACTTGTACATCATATATCCGCAATTAAGCCACCTGTAAATATAACAGGTGGTTCTTATTTATTCTGTTTTACATAAATTAACCAACGCTTTATATCCATCTTTTTTTATTACAGTATATGGGGCTGGAAATAAAAAAACTTGGGTCTTACTCATAAAAAATCCTCCCTCAATAAATTAAGATTTTCTCACTTAATCTCCCGTTTTCTCCATGTTTGAAAATGAAGCAAGCATTTAGAACGGATACATCTTGAATAGATGTTTATAAAAGGAATAAAGGGTTTCACTCAAATAGAGGCAAGCCTCTATTTGTAAAAATATGTGAGCGCTAGTGGATCCCCACAATGACCCAAGGGGTTTACCCTCCCATGTCTCACAGGATCAATGTCCCCACATTCCTTCGTCCTACCTACCTTGGGGTGGAGGCTGAAATAAGCTCCTTTACAGGGTCTGTGCCCAAATGGATGATGAATTAGCTCAGCTTCTCCGCGCTTCATATTTGTGAAGAGAACAAGAAAAAGAGATTAAGCTACTTCTTGTAATTGAACTTGTTGCAAAGCTCCTTGGAGCTTTGTGGCATCATAGGGGATTTGTTTGCGTCCAAGTACAAACAAAATACGAATGAGCTTACAGCATAAAGCAATCAATGACTGTTTTTTATGCAATGAGTTGTTTGAACGTCTTGTAAAATGTGCATGCAGAGCTTTAAACTCAGGGTTTTTAGCCACAAGTACCATTACACATCGAAAGAGCAATGCACGTAAGCGTGGGCGACCTCTTTTTGTAATACGGGTTCTGCCCTGGCGCTTACCAGAACTATTCTCTTTCAGGTTTAACCCCGACAACTTTTGGATTTGACGATGATGGTCATAACGCTGGAGGTCTCCGACCTCCGACAAAAAGCCTGCCACAGTTGTAAAACCTACACCAGGGATCGTGAGCATTTGCGCTGATCCTGGGATTTGATGAACAAACTCTTCGAGTTGTTCCATCAATTCATCAATCTGTGAATGTAACAACAGGTATTGCTGAAGAAGCAGTTGCAATTCTTTTCGAGCCATAGAAAGCCCTGTAGTTAAGCCTATAGAGGACTTGGCGGCTTCCAATAGCTGTGTGGCTTTTTTAATACCTACAGACCGTTTAATCTCTTGTCTCCATGCCTGGACAATTTGTTCGGCATTCATTGTTTGAACATCCGAAGGCAATGGAAAGTGCTGTAGAGAGAAAAGGGCTGCTTTTCCTTCCCAAATCTTAAAAACGTCAAGAAACTCTGGGAAGAACCGATCCAACCAATTTTGAATACGTCCTTGAACACTGGCCAAATCTTGCGTTAAACGGTCTCGTAAGTTCATGCCAACACGAATCTCGGCATAGATTCCATCAGGAATCTGCGGTTCGGAGTACCGTCCATCTTGAATTAACCTGGCAATGACATAGGCGTCTTTCACATCGTTTTTGGTTGGAGAATTGTCGTCCAGCTCTTTACTCTTCTTTACATGCATCGGGTTAACCATGACCAACTTGATGCCGTGTTTCTTGAGAAACTCGGCCAAACTCAACCAGTAATGACCTGTTGGTTCAACCCCAAACAGCACCTGCTGTTTGGCGTGCTGTTTCATCAAGGACTTGATCCAAAAAAGCAATTGACTAAACCCAGATTGAGATTGACTAAATACAATGGTCTTTCCCAATTCAACCCCGCGAAAGTCTACAGCCCTTGCAAAATGCTTATGTTTAGCAATGTCTGCGCCTACGATTAAAGTTGATTCACTGATTTGCTCAATTTTACGATTTTGCTTATACTTCATTTGGGTACCTCCTCTGCTATTTAAGGGTCCATTGACTTACTACGCTCTGAATAGGTAATTCCTTTTTTCTTTTCTTTATAGGCTTGATCTTTTCGTCTTTTCTTTACTTGCCCTTCCGTTAGTCGATACAATAGGACTCTGGCAGGTAGTTTTTTGTACCTTCCAATATATGCATTCGAGATTTCAAGCGTTTCACCAGGCTGCATCTGATTCATGATCTCTTCTAAATCAATCTGAATATATTCCGTTTGTTTCTTCATCGTTCCGTCTTGAAAATATTCAGGTTCTGGATTCTTTTTGTATATTTTGTTATTTAGTTTCAAGCGTGACACGTAAAAAACACCACGTTGATCCATCTGATCCAAGTCTTCGAGCGAAAAGTAGCCTAAATCACGTATACATAGATCACCAGGTCGAAGAGTATCTAAGCAAGTGGTACCAAAGGTCTTATCATTTTCTTTTCCAGGACCTACTTGTAGGTTTAGAAATTGACCACTATGTAGATCATATTCCAATTGGATTTTGACTCCCGCTGTGTGGCCAGAGCCACCTGCTCCAGGATAATGATCCATAAAAGAGTCAGGAATCTGAAAAATAGTGGAATCCAGAATGCGAATCCGCTGAAAGTACTCTATATACTCACTGAGAATCGTACTAGATGATGAAATCTCCGATTTCATCAAAAGAGCAAGTAATCGTTGAAGAAATCGTACAGCACCCACATTAAAACGTTGATTGAGCCCCTCAGGGCTCATCAATACTCCATTCGAAGCTTCCAGTTGACTACACAGCTTGGTTAGAGAGGCATTGGCTATGTTTCGACTCATCCAGACACATAAAGTAATCAAATCCTGAGCACCATATTTACTCGCTCTTTGTACGAAGCCAGTCTCTTTTGCCAGCTGTTCAAGAGCAGCGGTGGATAGATATCTTCGTAGCTCTTCGGCATATAGACGTAGCTCTTGCTGAATGAGGACATTCACTATAAAACGCCATCCTTTCCCATATTCCTATAGAAAGAATAGCGCTTTTTTCTAATGTTGTGGGTATTCTATTTTCTTAACTTGATGGGATGTGGCGGTACCCCTACCAAATCAATAGAAACAAGAAAGGAACTTAGGACATGACCGTCATGCATCAAATCAAAAAATGGTACTACTCTTTCCAGAACAGATGGAATGAAGAAAGAATGCAACAAATCATTAACTTAATTCAGAACTTGTCTGAGCAAGATGTCCTTACTTTAGCTAGAGAGTCGTTTCAATTAGAAGATGACATGTTGGTAAGTGAAATATTTGAAATTATCGCCTTCACACACCCAAACATTCCCCGGCTACACCAGGAATTGATAGATGTTAAATGTTTTTATCCACATGTCATGTTTCGCAATGCCAGTACAGAAACTCGAGAACAGCTGATAGATCTTCTACTCAACGGTGAACTTGATTCCACTCAAACTCATCATCTCATGTGCACACTAGCCTGGATCGGAGATAAACGAGTCATTAAACTTTACCATGACTGGTGGCAGCAAGCTCCCATACAGATCCAAGGAGATACCTTGACTCGTGAAGATTTATCCTGGAAGCTGAAACTCGCAGGATGGCAGTTGAATACGAATGGAGAGCGACAAAACCTTGTTTGGGAAGAACACTATAAAGCCATCTCTGCTCCGTCTGCAGAAGTAGTCAGCGAAGAGAAATGTTCATGCTGTAACGAGCCACTAATCATTTTGTTCGATTTCGACTTAAGCCTCCCTAGTGCTGAGTTTCTCCAATTTCCAGGAGAACGTCTGCGCATCGCTACCTGCTTCCAATGCGGCTTCGACGAGGTATTTACAATCGTCGACGGTTTTGGCAACGTCAAATGGAGTGATGTTAACCAGAACCCCGAAACAAACAAAATACTGTTATCACGCTGAGGAATTTACTCAGTGGTATCGCTCTGCAGGTTTCCGTCCACTCACCTTCGGTCCACCAGAGCCTAGGGCGTGTCTGGTGAATCCATCATGATTTCCTGTTAGAATGTTCATAACAACAAAAGCAAGG
>NZ_JBHTBW010000037.1:0-38572 GCF_042665195.1 Laceyella putida | reverse complement strand
TCTAGAGTGGGAAAAGCAACCGTGTAGAAAGCTCCCGCTTTCTCTATTTTTAGATTCTGATTATTCTTCACCCCCTTGTCTTCTGTGATTCTACATAGCGTTTAATGGTTTCACTTGATACATTTCCTGCTGTACTAACGAAGAAAGAACGTGTCCAAAGACTTACCAGATGGGGCAAATGCTTAAATTCTTGTCTCAGTCTTCTTGAAGTCACTCCTTTCACTTTTGCCGGTCACCCGTTCCTTGAATCGCTCTTCTACTTCATTTCACCAGTACTTTTCTTCGATAGCGCGGACAGAAAACAAAATGATAGTTGATTAAAGAGACCGTTGTTCTTGTTCTTCTGTCGTCTTGTTCCATATCCAGATCCTAACCGTTCGATCCGCAAACTGCAACATCAAAAGATAAAAAATAGTTGCTCTAAGCATCCCCTTTATGGGGATACCGAGCAACGCCGTCTTTCATCCCACGATTGAAACCGTGGGCTTTCAGCCAGCAAAAATCTGTAAAAAGAATGCCTCAGCCATCAAACTGGCTGAGGTTTACGTTACCTGATTAACACATCCATGCGCTTTGCTTGTTTTTGTACGGCCGACTTCACTTGTCCATGATTTTATCGACATACGCAGCATCAAACACTTCTTTTCCATCGACCATCAACCATTTCCTTTCGCTGTTGCTTGAAGCATGGTCACCCGGAACCAGCCGGGTATGCCACCATCAATCCCTTCTTCCCAACCCGGATTTAGCGGTTGGCTTCTTTTAGATACACAATCAAAGAAACATCCTTGTTGAGCAATTGGGATATTTCTTGTTCCAGCTCAGCCACTCTGCTGATGATTTGTTGATTTCCCTTCAGGTCAGGGATGATATATTGCTCCGATCTGTCTTCCATGATCACTCCACCTTTATCCACCTATTGTTTCAGATTCCTCATTTTTTTCTCGTTGATGCAGCAAACATTAAAGGTTAAATCTTTTGCACTAAAAATGATGCCCCATTCATCCGGAAAAAATGCCTGCCGGTACGCCTCTTTCAAATTAACTAGTTTTACGTCAAAAGATGTTCACACAAAAAAGTTTCGTTGAAGTATGTATGGTATAATAAAATTATGACAATATAAATTTTTTAACGAAATAGATTCCGGCCTGCATTAGGCCTGATGCAGACATGTCTGGTGTGAGACTACGCCCCTTCATATGTACTTTTTCACCTGTTTTTCTGCAAAAATCATTCATGAAAAACAAAGCCGGTTCGTACTGTAGTGAATACAGATCATTTTCCATCATGAATCTCGACTAAGTCACTCATCATTATCAACAAATTTTCCCGCATAGGAGGAGATTTTGTGAATATCGTTGAGTGTTTAAACAGGTTTTTGCGAGATCTGGCAAAGCCTGATTTCAAAATATTGAAACAAACGATCAAAAAAACCGACTGCACCTTGGAACGCTTGGATTCATATATATCCCCCCCCGCTCCCCCTCTTCATTACGGCAGGAATGTCATCTTCCGCTCCGACCTGTTTGAGGCCATTGTCATCAACCTTCCCCCATTCACAGCAACGCCCATTCACGATCACGGAGAGTCCGTCTGTTGCGTTCACGTAGTGTCAGGAAGCTTAGTGAACAGGAAGTATACCAACCCAGCCAGGCCGTCCCTCACACGGGAACAATGGCATAAGACGGGGGATTTTATTTACTGCAACTATGGGGAGATTCACTCCATGTACAATCCGTGCCCGAAACCGCTCATCTCTTTTCATCTCTACACTCCGCCCTTGCGGGAGACAAAGTTTTATTCGCTGGACGAAACGATGGGGGCTCAAAACGGAGGTTAAACTTGCAACAAAAACAATACAAGGGATCATCCACTTCAGATGATCCCTTGTTTTCATCTACTCTTTATTTTTCCTATTGGTTGTTTAACAAGGAAGCCCCGGCGATTCCGGGATGCGTCATTTCATATGGATCCAAAATCAGATCCAGCTCCTCTTCCGTCAAGACATCATATTTCAAGCATAATTCACGAACGGATTGGCCGGTGAGAATCGCTTCCCTGGCTATTCGTGCGGCCACTTCATACCCGAGATGCGGGTTTACCGCCGTAATGACCCCCACACTCTTTTCCACGTATTCCTTCAATCTTTCCTCATTGGCTTTAATCCCGGCCAAACAGTTTTCCGTAAAAGCGCGGAAAGCATTATTCATAATGCTGATTGATTGCAGCAGGTTAAACACAAGGACCGGCTCCATCACATTTAATTCGAGCTGTCCCGCTTCGGATGCCAGGCAGATGGTATGATCGTTGCCGATGACTTGAAAAGCGACTTGATTGATCACTTCAGCCATCACGGGATTTACTTTCCCCGGCATGATGGATGAACCGGGTTGACGGGCCGGCAACACAATCTCAGCCAATCCCACACGAGGGCCGGAAGCCATCAATCGCAAGTCATTGGCGATTTTTGACATATTCATCATACACACTTTCAAAGCGGCGGAAACTTCAGTATAGGCATCTGTGTTTTGCGTGGCGTCGATCAGATGTTCCGCACTTACCAAGGGATATCCGCTAATTTCGGCGAGGTGTTCCACAACCCTCTCGATATAACGCGGATCCGCATTCAATCCTGTGCCGACAGCCGTTGCCCCCATATTCACCTCATATAAATGCTGGCGTGATTGTTTGATCCGCTTGATGTCGCGTTCCAACACCCGGCTGTACGCTTCAAATTCCTGACCGAGGCGGATGGGCACGGCGTCTTGAAGATGAGTCCGACCCATTTTGATCACATGGTCAAACTCTTTCGCTTTTTTCACGAACACCTCATGCATCCATTTCATCGTTTCCAACAATTTGTCCAATAGAATGAGGGTGGCGATATGAATCGCAGTCGGAAAAGCGTCATTGGTGGATTGGGACATATTTACATGCGTATTGGGGCTCAGCAAAAAATAATTTCCTTTTTCTTCGCCCAAAAGTTCCAGACTCCTGTTCGCAATCACCTCATTGGCATTCATGTTGATGGATGTCCCGGCCCCTCCTTGAATCGGGTCGACAATGAATTGATCATGCCACTTGCCATCGATGATTTCCTGGGCGGCCGTGACAATCACCTTGCCGAAGCGGGGATTTAACCGACCGGTTTCCATGTTGGCCAGAGCGGCTGCTTTCTTCACCATCGCGATGGCGCAGATGAGGGACGGGTGAAGGCGGTATCCCGTAATGGGAAAGTTTTCGTTCGCTCGCCAGGTTTGAATTCCATAATATGCTTCTGCGGGAATTTGCTTTTCTCCAAGAAAATCTTTTTCCGTTCGATATGACTGTATGTTCATCATCGTAGATACCCGCTTTCTTTTCTAATAAGGTGTGATATCATTTGCAATCGGTGTTTCCATCATTCGCTTGACCTCATGAAGGTCATGCGTTTTCCCCAAAACCCACATCAATTTGGGAACAATGGCCTCTGTGTTCATATCCCTAGAAAGAATGATCATGTTTTGGGCCGCTTTCCGCCCCACTTCATACAGACCCACATCTTCTCCTTCTTCCAGACATTGCGTTGTGATCACAACGGCCATTCCCATCGAGCTCATCTCTTGTAATTTGGGCAGGAGATTTCTGCCTTGAAATGGAATGCCACCGCTGCCGAAACTCTCAATGATGATCCCTTTATACAACTGTTTCAGGCAATCAAAGAGCTCCGGTTTTGCGCCCGGAACCAATTTCATCACAAAAACATCCGGACATAAGGAAGTATCCAGTTTAAGCACGACATTTTTTGGTGGACTGATTGGTTTGCCATATTTCACATCCAATCCGTCGATATAAGCGACATAAGGATGATTAATGCTTTCAAACGCATCATAGCTCTTGGTTCTCATTTTGACAGCCCTTGTCCCTTGGATGACCTTGCCGTCAAAAACGATAAAAACCCCGCCTATCTTTTCACAAGCAAAGCGGATCGCATCGGCCATGTTTTTCTTGGCATCGGTTCTCCCAAAGCTGATGGGAACTTGAGAACCTGTAATGACAATGGGTTTCGTCAGATTTTGCAACATATAAGACAGAGCCGCCGAGGTATAGGCCATGGTGTCCGTTCCATGCGTGATGACAAAACCGTCATAACGGTCGTAATTCTCATAGATCGTTTCCGCAATTTTCACCCAAGACTCAGGTTGCATGTTGGTGCTATCCATATTCATCAAAAGTTTACTTTCAACCTGACAGCTCTGATTTTGCACCGGCAAATAACTCATCAATTCTTCGGCTTTCATGCGAGGAGCCAGTCCTTCTGTTCCCTCCACTGAAGCGATCGTTCCGCCAGTGGCCACTAACAGCAACTTTTTCATATTCTCCACCTCTTTAAGGCGCTATTGTCAAAAACAGACAATTAACTCTTCTCAAAACAGGACGCAAGCACAAGATGCAATCTCCACCCGCAAACAAGCTGCGATGGCGTTCAAACCACTGTGTACGCAATACGCGTATAATCAATAGTAATTATATGGACGAAACCGTCAATAATCAATAGAAAAGTATTCGTTACGCGAACATTTTTATTTATTCATTGAGTTGCTGGTGTTATAATAATCTGAGAGAAAGAGGGGGAGAGGCGATGATATTAGATAGAGTCATTGAATTAAGAAAGAGCAAAAAATGGACACTGCAATATACGGCTGATCGGCTTGGGATTGCGAAAAGCACGTATGCGGGATATGAATCGGGATATCGCCAACCTTCATTGGAAGCCATAAAGTCTATAGCTGACTTGTTTGAAACCTCCGTTGACTATCTCATCGGCCGTGTGGATAATCCAACCTTTCTTCCCCACCGGAACCAAATCATCGATAAACTGGAATTGACGAAATGTTCGGGGACAGAACTGGCTGTGGATGGAAAAGTCCTTTCAGCTGGGGAAATAAACCAATTCATCGCCTTTATTCGGGCTAAACGAGAAATAGAAGGGGATTGAATCTCTCTCCATGTCGCTATGCAGACAGGTAAGCGGCAAACAAGTTTTTTGTCCTTTCGCCGTTTCAAAAATGAAGGAATCAACAATGGTTAACGAGAGCGATGAAGCAAGAAGATCCCATTTCAAACAACAATAACATTGCCCGAAACGACTACATAGCGGATCAGCGATGCCCTCGATGTACATCACACTGACAACCGTGTGGCTCATACTGCCAATATTCATCGCTTTGACGCGGACGTTCGGGCTTTTCAGCCGACGGCGGATGAGAGACTGATTGATGTGAATCGTTCCGTGAAGCGGTCCTGGGGACTGCGGACGACGGTTTGCGAGGTGGGGTGGGAAACGGACCGCACCGCGCCGCCGGAAACATCACCGGCAAAGGCCCGGGGCCAGCCTTCACCCAGAATGATCACGTTGCCTGATCAAAGGGAATGAAGGAGTTGTCCCTGGTTGTCCAGTTCTTTGACCTTGATCGCGGACAAGATGTGTTCCTTCACCACATCGACGAATCCATTCTGATGGCGCAAGGTTTCTTTCAGTCGGACCGAATCGATTTTCAGGGTTTCAATGACTTTTTGCATTACTTTATCGTCCAATGCAAATCGCGCCCCCGCTTCATAATAAGCCAATCCCCGTAAGCGCGCATCCTTCAGGTCTTCCAACATTTTTGCCCTTCGGTTCCTTGGAGGAGAAGCCGAGCGAAAACACTCACGAACGCATTCATGCGAATCTTCCGACAATTGGCGACCGGGAATTAGATGGGGGGCAGCACTGAAAGGAGGAGAGTTTCCCCATCATGTAAGGGATTGCAAATGATGTGTTGGTTGTCACCCACTTTACCATTCGCGTTTGGGTTTAAACCATTTTGGCAATGCAAAAACAAGCCCATGACCTCTTTTTTCCGATGTTCATGGGCTTGTTTCGCATTTGATATGGGCACCGGCTCACCTGTTGCCTCCACTGTGACAAGAAAGCCGTTTTATCCTACATAATCAAAATCTCTGCCATCATTTGAAAAGCATCATTTGTTATTCTTGTCGGAAACAAGCGCGGCAATCTTGTCAAAGGCTTTGGATTCGTTGGAACTGGACACCATTTGGATACCCATTTCTTGAATGCGCTTGTATGCCTCAT
Source organism: Laceyella putida (assembly GCF_042665195.1). NCBI lineage: Bacteria > Bacillati > Bacillota > Bacilli > Caryophanales > Thermoactinomycetaceae > Laceyella > Laceyella putida. The sequence continues at coordinate 32,457 of NZ_JBHTBW010000037.1, read as the reverse complement.
CCAATTTGGCTTGCAGGGTGGCAATCGTTTCATTTGCCGCTTCAAGCTGGGTTTTGAGATTGTCACGCTCTGTTTCAAGAATCCGTTTGTCAGCTTCGATTTCTTTTTTGAAAGCCGCTTCTCGAATAGCAAGAACTTTCTTGATTTCCGCTTCCGCTTTCGCGTTGGCTTCCGCTTTCACCTCATCCAATTTGGCGGGAATGGAAGCGACTTCCGCTTCAAGGGCGTCCATTTTTTGTTCGCGCTTTTCGATGGCGGCTTCACGTTCATCCAGAGATTTTTTGTGTGCGTTTAGTTCAGCGTTTGTTTTTTCCAGTTCCTCGTTAAAAGCTTTGCGCTTGCTGGTCAACTCATCTTCCAGATTGTCAAACGCTTGTTTTTTGTGTCTTTCGAAGTCATATTTGAATTCTTCTTCTTCACGCTTTTGGCTTTGCGCCAATTTTGCCTTTTGCTCTTTAACAAGAGCTTCGTATTGCTCCCGTGCGGTTTTAATGGAGTTTTCGATCTCGGCAAGCTCAGCGGTGGCTTTCTCTTTCGCCTCTGCCAACTCCTTTTCTTGTTCCAGTTTCAATTCTTGATGGGCATTTACCAGTGCGGCAAGGGTATGCGCTTGTTTTTCAATGCCAAACAATTCCTTCAGCTCTGCCTCTTTAATGGCAATGGCGTCTTTTATCGTTTGAAGATTGTTGGTTTGTTCAATGATATCTTCACTGATTTTGCCAAGGAGATTGGTGACGGATTTAGACAAGTCGGTGATTTTTTCTTCAATGCTCACTTCCACAATCGCATTTGCTTTGGCTATGGTTTCAGCCGTTTTTTTGGCTGCCGTTTCCGCAACGGGATTTAACTTCCCTTTCTCCAGTTCAGCAATCTTTTTCTCTGCCTCACGAAGTGCCGCCAGGATCGTAGCTTTGGTGTCTTTTTCTGTGACTTTACCCATCTTTTTTCTCCTTTTGTTGAATTTCTAGCTGTACATCATGTCCGTTGCAAAACAAATTTTTATATTGGGTCTATTTTCTATCGGCAAGCTTGGCAAAACAACCCATCAAATATTGCAATTCGTCCATTTATGTAAAGGGGTTGCCACCTCCCGCTCTCGATATTTATATATTACAATACGAACATGTGTTTGTAAATGGATTTTCAAAAAAAATGGGACTTAAAAGCCAGGGATTTTCTCGCTTGCAAGGAGAAAATAGCCGACGTGGGTTTAAACATCGATCCATACATCCAAGCAAATGAATGAACCCAGCATAAGATGGAGAAAAACACGAAAGAGAAAGGGGAATTTTTTTGAACCGCGTGATCAACAATCGTCAAACGCACAATTGCGCCGAGTCGCTCCCAAAGATCTTCTGCTTTGTCCGAAAAAGGCCATCCGACACTTTCCAATATCGGAATTTGGCCCATTCACCAAGATGGATGGGGGGATCTTAGTGGGAAGTGTCATAAGCAAGCTGAATAATTTGGCCCTTTTACAAAAAGACAGGAGGGTCGCCTCATCTCTTCCCGCAACCCTCCCATATTCCGTACAAAACCTGCGCGCCATGCTCGATCAATATTCCATTCTCTATCTTAAACCGGACAACTCGTGCCAAGGGAAGGGTGCGATGCGCATCGACAAGCAACCAGACGGCCACTATCTCCTTCGCTCGCGCGACACCAAAGAGACATACGCCTTTAAGGATCTGACCCCATTGCACCGGCGCATCCGACACATCAAAATGAAACGCCCATACCTTATTCAACAAGGCATCGTCAGCCAAACCCCTGCAGGCAAGATGGTAGATATTCGTGTTCACCTCGTCCACTTGGAACATGCATGGACAACAGCGGCCATGGCAGCTCGCATCGCTCCCACCAAAAACGTCGTCACCAATCGGAGCAGCGGTGGCAAACCCATTTATCTCGGCGAACTGTTGAAATCGCATTTAGCTTACACAACCACCCAAGCGGAACGGAAAAAAGCGGAGTTGTCCAACTTAGCGACCCGTGCCGTGCAACTGATCAGCGCGAAACATCCCTCCTATTCAGAATTCGGAGTGGATATTGGAATCGACAAAAACGGAAAATTGTGGATTTATGAGGTGAACATCAAACCGAGCCTCCGCATGTTTAAACAATTAAACCACCCCCTTTACAGTCACCTCTTAAGTTTTCGCAAACACACGGGGAGGGCCTTCGTGTGACCCTCCCCGCGTGTGACAAAACCATAAACGCAACCCGCGTATTCATACAGTTAATAATCAACATGATGAGCAGATCGATCAAAGAGAATCCATGTTCTTCCGGAATATCCCGACAACCATTTCTTCGTCCTCCCTTTTGAGACCTTGTTCTTGTGTCAAATCGCGCATGTTGATCATCGTCTTATTCCAAGTTGGAATGCTTGGCCAAAGCCTCCCGGTGATCCACTGCATGAAGATTGGCGAAGCATAAGCAAATCGCATCAAACAGGATATGGGCGCATTGATCAAACAAGGAACCGAGCGGCTGGACACTCGCCGGTTCCCCTTCACGGCGATATTTGGTCGCGGCGGGAATATGCAGGATATCGGTTGCCGCTGAAGCCAATTCGGAGTGGGGATCCGTTGTCACGGCAAGGACGGGGCAACCAAGCTCCCTGGCTTTTTGCGCGCTCAACAGCACACTTTTGGTTGTGCCTGACCCGGAAACGGCGAAAAGCACATCTCCGGTTGCAAGGGAAGGCGTAATCGTCTCTCCCACGACGTAAACCGTCATCCCCAGGTGCATCAGGCGCATTGCCAGGGATTTGGCAATCAATCCGGAACGCCCTTCACCCACAACAAAGATCCGTTTTCCGGACCGCAACACAGCGACGGCATGGTCAATGCTCGGTTTGTTTACTTTTTGGAGCACTGCGTGCATTTCATTCAATATGATATCCAACTCATTCATGACGACTTTCTCCTTTGCATGAGATGACGAATTCTTTGATCGTGCGGGCAGCCACCACCGGATCAAACGCTTTTGTAATCGCGGAGCCGATAATGAGAATATCGGGTCTGATTGGAATGAGGGCCGGCAGTGAATCCAGATTGATTCCGCCCGCCAACGCGATTTTCTGCTCCAATCCGCCGAACCTCTTCACAATGGAATGGAGTTGATCCGCTGACGGTTGTTGTTTGCCCATTTCCTGCTGGTCCTTGCTCACATGAGCGCAGAAAATGGCCTCTTTATATTGGATTAAGGCTTTCCATTGTGTCTCAGTTGTGTGAAGGAGATCGATCATCACCTGTCTTCCGTGTCTGCCGCCCATTTCCACACAGGTTTCAATGGTGGCCGGGGAAGAAGTCCCCATCACAGTGGCCGCATCGGCACCGGCTGAGAAGCACATGTCAAATTCGTACGCCGCGTTATCAACCGTTTTCACATCAGCGACGATGAACTTGTCCGGAAACCTGGAGCGGAATGCCCTTACGCTTTCCATGCCGAATTCTTTGATGAGAGACGTGCCCACTTCAATCCAATCCACATAAAAATCAACTTGTTCAGCCATGTGAATCGCTTCCGTAATGGTCATTCGATCGAGAGCCAATTGTATTTTCATGAGATGTTCACCTTTTCTTGGGATCGGGGATGTTCTGTTGCGGTCGTCTTAACCGCCACAGTTAACATGACGGAAATGACGAGTGAGCCGGCCATAAAGATATAAGAAGTGCTTGGACCGCCGGTTAAGGCGTTCAAATAGCCAACCACATAGGAACCAACAAAGGACCCCAACGCTCCCATACTGTTGATTAGCGCCATAGCTCCACCGGCGACATTGCGCGGCAAAATCTCGGGAACAATGGCAAAAAACGGTCCGTAAGGCGCATACATCGCTCCGCCCGCGATAACAAGCAACACGAAGGACAACCAGAAATTTGCATCCCCAAGCGCATAAGAACCATAAAAGGCGATCGCGCCCACCAACAAAAACGGCCAAACGAAAATTTTCCGCTTTAATGTGCGGTCCGAAAAATGGGATGCCACCAACATCAAGATCACCGCCAAGATATAAGGAACCGAGGCGAGCCATCCCGTAGCGACAATGCCGAAGCTGGAGGCGGACTTAAGAATCGATGGCAACCATAAAACGAAACCATACACACCGACGCTCCAGAAAAAATATTGCAATGAAAGCAGGATCACTTTGCCGGTTTTAAACGCTTCCCAGTAGTTTTTCACCGGTTTCATCACCTGTTGTTCCCGGTGCAAAGTGTCAGTGAGGTCTTGTTTTTCTTGATCGCTTAACCACTTGGCCTCTTTGGGTTGATCATCAACCCATTTCCACCAGAGAAACGCCCAGATCACGGCGGGCAAACCTTCGATGATAAACATCCAACGCCAGTCAAACGCTTCCACCAAATAGCCTGAAACGACCGACATCCAGAGAACGGTTACGGGGTTTCCCAAGATCAAAAACGTATTCGCCCGGGAGCGTTCCTCTTTTGTGAACCAGTGGCTGAGAAAGACCAGCATGGCCGGCATCACAACACTCTCAACAACCCCCAGCAAAAAGCGCACCACTAAGAGCCCGGTGACACTTGACAGCAGACCCGTGGCCGTTGCAAGCAAGCCCCATAGGATCAAAGACCAAAAAACCAGTTTTTTGGCGCTTTTTTTCTCGGCATAATGGGCACCGGGAATCTGAAAAAAGAAATAACCCAGAAAAAATAAGGCCCCGATTAATGATGACACACTTTCAGTGATGTGCAAATCTTTGGCCATTCCCGCAGCCGCCCCAAATCCATAATTGGCCCGATCGAGGTAAGCCAAACTATACGTTACAAAAACAATGGGAATCAACCTAAGCCAACGGTTTCCAGCCAACACGCGTTTTCCCACGTCCATTCACTCCCTTAGGCCATTTTCATCGATAAAGGTTGTTAATCGGTCCCGCGTTGGCAAGCCGTCCATATCACCCGGTGACATCACGGCCAGCGCACCAATCGCATTTCCTTGTGTGACCGCCTCCGAAATGGGAACACCATCCAACAGCCCGCTGATGAGCCCGACGGCAAATCCGTCCCCCGCGCCCACCGTATCAACCACTTGTTTTACCGAAAATCCCGGGATGACGTTTTCTTCTGTTGCGGTTCTGTAATAAGCGCCTTTAGATCCCAACTTGATCGCGACCAGCTTCACCCCCTTGTCAAGATAGAAAGCGGCGATATCCCTTGGCGCTGAATAGCCGGTTAAAATCTGTCCCTCCTCTATTCCCGGTAAAACCCAGTCAGCTTGGAAAGCAAGCGAATTGATGACGCGGATCATTTCGTCTCTGCTGGTCCACAATTGGGGACGCAAATTGGGGTCGAACGAAATCGAACGCTGAACCGATTTCATCACCGCCAATGCATATTCAGCAAACTCGCTCATTGTGCCGGATAAGGCGGGGGGAATGCCCGTCATATGAAAATGGCGCGCCGAGGTAAAATACTCGGAATCAAAATCATCGACGCTGAGCTTGCTTGCCGCTGAACCCCTGCGATAATACTCCACCCGGGGGTCACCGGAAGTCACTTTCGCTTTGATCTGAAAACCGGTCGGATATTGATGATCCACAACCACTCTGGTTATATCTACCTTTTCGCTCAGCAATGTTTCGCGAATATAGTGGCCGAAGGCGTCATTCCCCACTTTGCTCACCCAACCGACCCGGTAACCGAGCCTGGCAAGGCCGATCGCCACGTTCGTCTCAGCCCCGGCCAAATGGCGGGTAAAATGTTCCACTTGGTGAAGTTCACCCACTTGATCAGCGACAAATAAAGCCATGGCTTCACCGAAAGTAACCGCATCCAATCCGTTCATTCCAACTCCCTCTCTTCTCGTCGCCGTTATGAAACCGTTCCCATTTTACGTTGAAAAAAACTCGCCCCGGTAAGCCGACTACTTTACTGGCGGAGTAGACCCCCGGACGATTAATTTTCCTGCAAAAGCGATATTTTGCGCTGGCGAATCATCTCCGTCCAAACGCTGAAATATGCGTTCCATCGCAGTAACGCCAATTTGATAGGTGGGCTGGGCGATGGTGGTGATCCCGGGAGCGATGAGTGGCGCCCATTCAAAGTCATCAAAGCCCATCACAGCCAAATCTTCTGGAATGCTTAGCTTTTTCAATTGCAAAGAGCGGATCAGCTTGAGCATCACTACACCATTTGCCGCAAAAATCGCCCGCTTGCGTCCTTCCGTTCGCTTTAAAAAAGAATCCAGCGCATCATTTAATTGCTCCGGTGATTGAAGATCCACCTCATACAAATGATGATCCGGATAACCGCATTGATTCAACACACGGGCAAACACGGCGGCGCGCTCTTGCCGGGAGCTGACTCCCGCCAGGGGTTCACTGAAGAATGCGACTTGCCCATATCCTTGATGAAGGATAAAATGAACCGCTTCGCCGGTCGCTTGTTCATTATCCAGACCAATGGTATCAAAACCCAGCTCCGGCACTTTCCTGTCTACCAGAACCACGGGAATCCGATCATTGGCCAGCTCCCGCAAAAATTCGTTGTTGTGGCCGGTGGTATTGATCAACAAGCCATCGATGCGATGGGACTGCAACATAAAGATGTAATCGCGTTCCTTGGCCGGATCGTTATCCGTGTTGCAAACCATGAGGCTGTAACCCTTTTTCTTGCAGACATCTTCTGCCCCCCTGAGAATGGCTGTTGAAAAAGGGTTGGTAATGTCAGCAACGACCATGCCAATGAGATAACTGCGATCCCCTTTTAATCCTCTCGCCATCTGATTCGGCCGATAATTAAGCTGTTGGATCGCCTTTTCGATCCGATGTTTGGTGTTCTCCGACAAGACGTGATACTGACCGCTCAAATACCGGGAAACGGTTGTTTTTGATACACCGGCAACCCGGGCCACATCAATGATTGTCACTCGTTCAGTCTGCTTTTTTTTCGCCATCTTTTTTGTTGCAACCTTTTCGACTCATTTTATGAGAACGGTTTTTGAAAACGGTTCCATATCTAAAAATTAACACAAATCCAGAGGGAAGTCCAGGGTCATCTCCCACCCACAGGCTCAGAAACGATCCAACTGGTCTTTTGGAATAGTGAAAAAATATTTGGCGTACAAGTTACGTCAAGCCGGGATAATCCGGATGTCGTGGATGAAGCCAAGACCCCCCCGCCTCTAAGCGATTGCGTTGGCGGGTGAGGTTCATACCTGCCATGATAGTCATTCAATCAATTTCATTTCTCATAGATCATCCTTCTCGTCATGCCGCCATCAATCGTTAAATGAGTCCCGGTGACAAAACTATTCTTGGGATCGGTGAAGTATAAACAGGCTTGCGCAATATCTTCCGGCCTTCCCACCCTCATCGCGGGATGCTGCTGGTGGTCTTCCGGCCGGAGTTTGCTGTAATCCCCTGTTTCGATCCATCCGGGACAAATCGCGTTAACGGTGATGCGGTCCGGCCCCAATGAAACCGCGAGGGCATGGGTCAGGGAGAGAATGCCCCCTTTGGACGCGGCATAAGCCTCTGAATTGGGCTCCGACATGAGGGCGCGCGTCGAGGAGATGTTCACAATGGAACCTCCACCATGGGTTCTCATGATTTTAGCCGCTTCCCTTGCACAAAGGAACGTACCCCGCAAATTGGTATCCACAACATCGTCCCATTCTTCAACGGTCAGATCGTAAGGGGATTTGGTCACGCCAAGTCCCGCGTTATTAATCAGGATATCAATCCGGCCCAGTGTTTTCGCTATTTCTCCGAATGCGTTACGAATCTCTTCGGGCTTTCTTAAGTCAAGAACGTGTAAATGCGCTTCGCAACCGGCAGATTGAAGCCGGTCACCGGTGTGTTGCAATCCGATTGCGTCTTTGTCGATACCGACGACCTTTGCTCCCTCTTTCGCATAAGTCATCGCAAGGGTGCGGCCAATCCCTCCCCCCGCCCCCGTTATGATAGCCACTTTTCCATCATAAGTCCGCATCATGCACAGCCTCCTCACCATGTGAAAACCGGAAATTTTCAGTCCAAATCCATTCATTTATTTGGGGATAAGAAAAGACCACGTGTTGTGGTCTTTGCCTGTATCATTTAGTATAGCAAACGGCTTGATCATATAAATCGATCGCCGGAAAGTTATTTTTCCCTATGCCGTACACTTCGGGACGATAAGTGCGCTGGATGGCGTATTGCGCCAGTTTTGCCAATCGATCCGATCCATGTTCCCGGATAGAGTATTGTGCCTCTTCCAAGAGATGGGCACAGCAATAAAGATCAACCAATTCATTTAATAACAGACGGGCATAAGCATTTTGCTCCACAGGATTGGCTGTCAAAACGGAACGGATATGTTCATTCACATCGGCGCTTTGCTTCCGGAGCAGCTCAACCTCCGCTTGCAAGCTTGGAAGCGTGACCTTTGCCAAGATCGATTCAATATCATGCAACAGTGCGCTTTTTTCCCCACGGTTCCCCTTTGCTTCTTTTGAGAGGATCTTGACGACTTCCAAGACCATGATATTGGATGTTCCTTCCCAGACCGTATTCACTTGCGCATCCCGCAGCAACCGGGGGGTTACATACTCTTCAATATAGCCGTTGCCGCCATGCAGTTCCAATGCTTCCTTGGCATGTTTCACCGCATGTTCACTAGCACGGTATTTGGACATCGCCAGCAGCAGCCTGAGCAAGATCACATTCTCTTCCGTCTCTTCACCTTTTGTGTGCACACGATCAAACATCAGCATCATCTGTGCGATTAAGGCCCAAGTCAACTCAATATCAACAATCATATCAAGAAGCGTTTGCCGCACCATGGGATATTCTGTGATTGCACGGCCAAACGCTTGTCTTTTTGATGCGTAGATCGTTGCTTCTAAAAATGCCCGCCTTGATATGCCCAGGGCGCCTGTGGCGGTACACATGCGGGAAACATTCAACGCTTCGGCCATATATCGGAATCCTTGATTCTCTTCACCAATCAGGAACCCCACTGCCTGATCCAAGATCAACTCCCCACTGGCCACAGCTCTCACACCCAACTTATCTTTTAAGCGCCGAATGGAAATGCGGTTTTTCTCGCCATTTTCCAAACGATTCGGCAGCAAAAACAAACTGAGTCCCTTCGTTCCCGGTTGATCGCCGGTACGCGCCAAGGCGATGGACACTCCGGCATCACAGTTGCTGGCAAACCATTTCTCTCCCGTTAAAAGATAATGGCGGCCATTTTTCACCGCTTTCGTTCCTGTCGCACCCACATCGGAGCCACCCTGAATTTCCGTTAAAAAAGTGGCCCCCTGCATCACCGTTTGCCGTTCCATGCTGGCCAAGCGGGTCAAATACTGTCGTTTTTGCGTCTCGCTTCCAAACTTCTCCAAAACGAAAGCAACCGACATCGTTAACGCGACAGGACATGTAAAGCCCGTTTCCGCTTCAGACATCAGCATATGCATCAGTTGTGTATAAAAGAAAGGAATCTTTTCCGGAACATCCTCACGATACCTCCAGCCAACCACTCCCATTTCAAAACAATCGCCCACCGTTGTCAAATAACCTTCGTTGTACCAAATCTCATTGATTTCTTTTCCCTCTCTGTCATAACGGATCAGTTTTGGAGCACCATCACGATCGGTATAATTTGCCCGTTGATTCATCGGGCCTGCGGCATAGGCACCCAAATGAATCAACCGCTCTTCACCCCACTCTGTCAAATGGGGCAAGTATCGATGGAAATAATGTTTCATCGTGAAATCGCTCTCAAACCAATTGACATCCGTTCCATCCCTGACATTTTGATCATCCAACATGACTGGCCCTCCCTATGAATGAACAATCATTCTCCTTGAAATAAAGAATTTATATGTTTAATGTAAATATTCTATTTATAAAATCACCATTCCTTTGCCAGATGGATTTAGTTAATTAATTAAGATACTGACACACACTTCCTCTAACCTTTTCACATGAGCGGAGCCCAGCGGAAATGGGTGGGGACAACGATCACCTGAGGAATCCCACATCGTTTCGTATCATGTCATTCATGAAGACTTATGAACATTTTGTGATAGCAAATGTGATAAATTTATGAACTCATCGTATATGTGATATTAATCACATGCAGATTTAGTATTAATGCGATATAATCACACTGATCTCGCTTTATATTAATAACTTTATCTGTTGAATACTCTGATTTTCTTTAATAAAGAGATGGTGCGAGGCGAAGTGACAAAAGCTGTCAATCTACACACTCCGTTGTATATGTGATTTTTCTCACAAATCGATTTTTGACATAAAGCAATCATTCGCTTCGTTCCCTTCCTTTATGCAAATATCGCCATCCTGAATCACTCAGGTTACTTCCTTTTCTGAGAGGAGAGATGAAACAAAGTGAACAAACACACGCTGCTGAAATCAGGGAAATTTTCTCTGATGGTTGCCATCACGGCACTGTTGTTATCGGGATGTGACAGCCGATATCTCGTGCTTAATCCGCAAGGTCCGGTCGCTCATGAAGAATATCGCCTAATTGTGCTTTCCGCGATCTTGTGCGCCGTTGTCGTCATCCCTGTTCTGGCCATTCTGGTATATATTATATACCGCTACCGGGATAAACCCGGAAACACGGCACCCTATACGCCAGATTGGGACGACAGCAAAACGCTGGAAATCATTTGGTGGGGAATCCCCGTGATCATTATCGCCATCCTTGGCTTTTACACGGCAAAATCCACATACGCCTTGGTGAAGCCGCCCGTAACCAATGCCAAACCCATAACCATTCAAGTCACTTCTCTTGATTGGAAATGGCTGTTCCAATACCCCGACCAAAAGATCGCCACCGTCAACTATGTTGAAATCCCGGCGGGAGTACCTGTTCAGTTTGAATTGACATCTGATGCGCCGATGAACTCGTTTTGGGTGCCTGAATTGGGAGGGCAAGAATACACAATGCCCGGGATGGCGATGAGACTTTGGCTGCAAGCGGACAAGCCGGGAACGTATTTTGGGTCCGGCGCCAACTTTACCGGCAAAGGGTTCGCCCATATGAGGTTCCAAGTGATCGCTAAACCGCAATCGGAATTTGAAGCTTGGGCCAAACAAATCAAAGAGACAGCGCCGGCCTTGACGAAAGACGGATACCAAAAATTGACACAAAAAGGCTTGGCCGACAAGATGTCCTTCTCATCTTACCCACCGGGGCTCTTCAATGAAGTCATCGATAAAAACGGTGGGAAATACATGAGACATCACATGAAAAACAGTCATGGTTCCGAAACCGAAACGGATCATTCGAAGATGGATCATTCGGAGATGGATCATTCGGAGATGGATCATTCGGAGATGGATCATTCGGAGATGGATCATTCCGAGATGGACATGTCGCATACGGACGCGCATATGTCCAAATGACGGAAGGGAGAAGGAAAGATGCTGGATAAAATCAAAGACTTCGCTTCCCATTTTTTCGTGACCGGCGAACCGATGATTTACGCCGCGGATGTGTTGATTGCCTTATCGATCTTAACGGTTGTGTTCGTCCTCACCTATTACAAAAAATGGGGCTGGTTATGGCGCGAATGGTTGACAACCGTCGACCACAAAAAAATCGGGATCATGTACTTGATCGCCTCGTTGCTCATGTTATTCAGGGGTGGGGTTGACGCCCTGTTAATGCGTTTGCAGTTGGCATTGCCAAATATGCACATTTTGCATGCCCAACATTACAATGAGATTTTCACCACCCATGGAACCATCATGATTTTGTTTATGGCCATGCCATTCATGTTTGCTTTGTTTAATATCGTCGTTCCGTTGCAAATCGGGGCGCGGGACGTCGCCTATCCTTTCTTGAATGCGGTAAGCTTTTGGTTGTTTGCCTTTGGGGCCGCGCTCTTTAACATTTCCTTTGTGATCGGTGGCTCCCCGGATGCCGGTTGGCTCAGTTACCCGCCGTTGTCCGAGCTTTCAGGCAGTCCGGGGCCCGGGCAAAACTTCTATATTTGGGGGATTCAGATTTCCGGGATCGGCAGCTTGGCAACGGGAATCAACTTTATCGTGACGATTTTGAAAATGCGCGCCCCCGGCATGAAGTTAATGCAGATGCCCCTGTTTACTTGGTCAACTCTCGCCAGCTGCATCTCGATCATTTTTGCCTTCCCCGTGTTGACCGTTACGCTTGCGCTCTTATTTGTTGACCGTTTCTTCGGCGCCCACTTTTTCACCATGTTGGGCGGCGGTAACCCGATGATGTATGTCAACTTGATTTGGATGTGGGGGCATCCCGAAGTGTATATCGTCGTCCTTCCGGCATTCGGGATTTTTTCGGAAATTGTGAGCACCTTTTCGAAAAAGAAAATCTTTGGATACAAATCGATGGTGTTTTCCATGATGATCATCAGCATCCTGGCCTTTTTCACATGGGTTCACCACTTCTTCACGATGGGTGCCGGCGCTGATGTCAATACTTTCTTCGCGATTACGACCATGGCTATCGGGATTCCGACAGGCGTGAAAATCTTTAACTGGTTATTCACCATGTTCCGCGGCCGGATTCAGATGTCGCAACCCATGTTGTGGACCCTTGCGTTTATCCCATGTTTCGTGGTTGGTGGCGCAACGGGTGTCATGCTCGCGGTTGCCCCCGCGGATTACCAATACCACAACAGCTATTTCCTCATCGCCCACTTCCATCAAGTGTTGATCGGCGGTGTCGTCTTTGGTTATCTGGCCGGATTGTACTATTGGTGGCCAAAAATGTTTGGATTTAAGCTGAACGACCGGTTGGGCAAATGGGCGTTCTGGCTGTGGAACATCGGATTCTATGTATGCTTCATGCCGCAATACGCTTTGGGATTCATGGGCATGACCCGACGCGTCTACACCTACGGTTGGGACATGGGTTGGGCTCCGTTCAACTTCATTTCAACCATCGGCGCCTTCTTGATGGGGATCGGCTTCATCTTCCAAGTGTGGCAAATCCTTTACAGCATCAAACACGGTGAACGCGACACAACGGGTGACCCTTGGAATGCGCGCACATTGGAATGGTCCATTCCGTCACCGGCGCCCCATTACAATTTTGCCGTTGTTCCTCATGTGAAGGGGCAAGACGCTTGGTGGATCATGAAAGAAGAAATGGAAAAAGCCGGAGCCAAGAAGGAGACGGTTAAACTTGAACCCATTCATATGCCGAAAGACTCCGGCATCCCGTTCTTGATGGGCATCTGCTGGTTCATCACCGGCTTTGGCCTGACCTTTAACTGGGTTTGGATGGGAGTGATTGGACTGATCGGAGTTGGTGTTTGTCTGTTGGCCCGTTCATTCCAATATCAAACGGATTATTACATCTCTGTTGACGAGGTGAAGCGTACGGAAGCCTCATTGGGGAGGGTCGTGTAATGGAACATGCGGTTTCTCATCAAGAACACAGCCACGAAGAACATGAATCCTTAAAAATCCTGGGGTTCTGGATTTTCCTGGTAACGGACTGTATTTTATTCGCCACTTTGTTTGCGACCTATGCGGTGTTGCGCACGCACACCGACGGCCATTTTACCGGACAACACCTTTTTGAGGTGCCGGGATTTGTGGCGGAAACCTTTATCCTCTTGACGAGCAGTTTTACGAGTGGACTTGCCGTCTTGGCCATGAACAAAGGGAAAGTGAAGTCTCTCATCGGCTGGTTGATCGTCACTGCCCTGTTGGGATTGGCGTTTGTCGGATTGGAGATCGACGAATTCGCCAAAATGGTATCGGAAGGCGCCACCATTTCAACCAACGCTTTTCTCTCAGCCTTTTTCACCTTGGTTGGCACACATGGCCTTCACGTGTCAGTTGGCCTGGTTTGGATGATTGCCATCATGATTCAATTAAGCCGCCATGGAATCAACTCCGTAACCAAACGAAAAGTGACCGTCATCGGGTTGTATTGGCACTTTCTTGATGTGGTGTGGATCTTTATCTTTACAGTCGTTTATCTGATGGGGGTGATGTAACTTGTCACAACATGAAAATCACGGATCTTTAAAAACCTATGTCACAGGGTTTATCCTTTCAATCATATTGACAATCATTCCTTTGGTGCTTGTATTGAACCACATGTTGGGCAAGGGACTCCTTACCTTCACGATTTTGGCGATGGCCGTTCTGCAACTGTTTGTTCAATTGTTTTTCTTTATGCACATCAATGAAGGTGAAAAACCGCGCTACAATGTGATGGCTTTAATCATTGGCGCGATCTTGACTTTCACCATTGTGGCCGGCTCCATCTGGATTATGTCGTTCAACTCACAAGTTCACTGATCCTTTGTTCACAAAGATTTATATCCCTTCTTGGACAACTCTCTGTGCAGCCTTTGGTTGCATGGAGAGTTTTTTCATAGGGACCGATCTCCATGTTGACACGGAGTTCCCTAATTTAGCCGAAGAACTAAGAAAAATTGGGCGGTGCCCGCGTGATTCTTGCCATTGCTTCAACCTTTTTATCGAAAATCAATTTTCACGATTTTTCTTTATCTGCTATTGCTACGAGTTTCTTATCCCTATATTGGGATATTTATATAAATTTCGAACATGATTGGAGGCAGACGGAAAACGGTCTGCCTTTGTTGTTTGTGTTACTACTAGGGCATGTCTGGCAAATCAAGTTGATCGATAGGAGGCGGCGGAAAATCTTTTTCCCGATGAGCGCCGATGGACAAGTGAAGCGAATGGGACAACGGGTTTGGAGCCGCCGCCATATTTATCAGACACGCCTTAGCATTTTCAATGACCTCAACTCTGGAGGTGGATAAGCTATCCGATCCGCCTTCTCATCCCATCTTCCGCCAACTGGATTTCCCGCAAAAATGCTCCCATGTCTTCAAGCGCCGGCCTATGCCTTAAGGCGTGTATACTTGTGTCTTACCATTTTTCAACCAATGAATCCACACACTCTCAACCGGAATGTTTTGCTTTTTGTATTGAAATGGTTTCGGTGAATAGTTGGCCACTATTTCGAGTTTTCCCCCATAGACCGTTTTTTGGATGGAACGATCGGGAGTCAACCAATCAAAGCGGGTCATTTCCAACAAGGAAGCTTGTTTATGCACTGGCGAAAAAAACCTGTAATGTTTCTTGATGATGGCTTTATCCTGATTCCACGCGTTGAGATTCAAATGATACAACGGCGGAACATCATACAGCATTTCGGTCAGCGCACGGGTTTTCGTTTCATCGCGCAGTTTCAAACTGCCCATTCCCCAGTGGTGCGTCGTGATGACGGAATCGTGGAAAACCAATTCATATAAAGGGAATTGGAACCGAGGGTCGATAAATACGCGATGATATTTCGGTTTGATCGGAACGGGCTTCATAAAGACATCGGGCCCTTCCGGAGGCCAGTATCCGCCGAGATAATACTTGGATGATTTGTCTCCCATATCCTTATCGACCCAACCCCCAAGTGCCGGGGTAGTCATACCGTGGGCAAAGGCAACGGCCGGAGCGGTATACCATACGCCATTTTCCGTGCCGACGACCAAACGATGGTCGGCGAACCAATTTAAGCGTTTGATCTTTGCATTCATGTCGTCTTTCTGCGTCGCCGGGTGCTCGGCAGAGTAATCTTCGTGCAATTGCCCGTCACCATCCGCATCGACAAACCACGAATTCAGGTTCACGTTCTTCATGATGGAGGAGTGCCTCTTTTCAACATAAGGAGCTGTGACAAGCGGGCTCGCGGTATACCCTTTCCTTTGGAAACCGGGGACTTTCATCCCGTCGGCCCTCACGATGGCACCATGGTCATACAGCCATTGATCAAAAATCGCGGTTTTGAAAGATGGGTCCTCCGGGTTTTTCGGATTCAGGACCGTGTTGTATGAATCATATGTGGCCGCCAAATATCCCATCGATTGGGCTAGCTTGACAAATTGTGGGTGCTTGTACGCCAATTCCCAATCCGCTACCCCCAGCCATAAGCGATCCAATCCGGCGGAGTGGAACTGTTTCAATATTTTCGTAGAAACGCCGTCTCCCCAAGAAGATACGGGTGTCAACACTTCTGGGAATGCATCGTGAAGCAACCAATCATTTAACTGATAAACCGATGATTCATTCAATGATGAAATGGGTTTGCTCAATAACGTTTTTGTTTTTTGAGCAAGATGGGTGTTTTTCCACGCTTCTTCCTGATAGAACCCGCGATTGCTCAGGACTGCGTCCAAGCTTCTCGCAACGGTTTCTTTTTGGAATTTGTCCGCGTCATTTTGCGAAGCGATCTTCGTTAAGGTATTCCGCCCCTCTGAGTCAAGCAACTGCCATACCCGTTTCCCGGGAGATGGGCCATTCGCTTGCGCTTGCCCGACAATCCGTTTTGCGAATTTCCCCCAATCCTTGATGTCATCCGGAGATAAATGGCCACTGCCCCATATGTACACATGGGCCGCTCCGAGCAACTTTCGGACGGACGGGTTTTTCCGGATTTTAGCATGAAGGCTCACAAATTGGCTCCGATCAACCAAGGTTTGGCGAAAGACTTTGGCCGGTTCGTTCAAGTCGCCCTTTCCCCAATAAATGGCTACCCCGTATGCCTGGTGTATGGTTTTTTTGGTGAAATCATGCTTTACACTCAGTCTCAAGTGTTCATGATCATTCCCAAAGGTCACGGAATCATTAAACGGGTTGTCCACTCGATAAGTCAGGGTGCAGCCATTCCCTTGCACTCCCCAAAAGGGCATGGAAAACGCTTCGTTAAGAGAGGATTCGCCTCTTTCCGTCAAATATTGAATCCAATCTTTGTCCCGTGTCGGCACGTAACGCCCCTCGGCCAAAGGGAGAATCATGGCCTTATTCTCCGCTTTATTTCCAAGCACCGGCCACGTGACAGCTGTTTCTTTGTTTGCCTCCACCTTCACTTTGACCGATTTTTTCACAACTTGGACCAGTATCTTAAGCCCTTTTGCAGGAACTTCCCAACTGGCGCTACTGCTTCCTTTCCGCATATGTTGAATGTTCACGGCCGCTTGGGCTTGGGAAATCGTTTGAAACGGCTTGCCGGGCACCCTCATCTTGAGTTCCCATGTGCTTGGAACCATGTGCACTTCCAATTCTTTTGTTTTCAAAACGAGCTTCGATCCGGACACTTGCCGTTCGTCGGATAGAGGGTTGATCTTGGTTGCATCTGAAGTGTCAATCTCTCCCGCAGAAGCCTTCCCGAAAGAAAAAGCGTTCCGCTCCATGAACATGCACACCACTAATGCCATCGCCACAAATACACCGATAAAGATGAAGGCCATTTTCTTCTTATGCATAAACATCCTCCTTGCAAAATCCATTTCTTTGTCGCGGCTCACGATCTCCCATCAGTCACCCATTCTGCTCTTCATCATGTCTCAATCTCCGCTGACGCAAATAAAAAAGGCGATAGAGGGCATAGCCAAGAAGGCCGCCTGTCAAATTAAGGAGAATATCATCCACATCAAAACGTCCCAAATCAAACAAATATTGAAGTGTTTCAAAGAAGAAGCTGGTGGAAAAAAGGTAGGCAAACAACCGCTCCAATGGATGGCAGCTTGAGAACAGCAAAGGCAACAGCAGACCCAGCGGGATAAAGAAAATAATGTTCCCGAACAGATTGCAAACCCAATTGAATAAGGGATAGTGATCAAAATAGATCAGGTAATTTTTTATGGTATGGAACGGGACCAAATTATGATATACATAACTGTACTCCGGAAACTGCGCTCTTCTGTGTATGATGAAATCCCTGCCCACAAAACGGTCCATATTGATGAAAAGCAGATAAACCATTGAAAGCATGTACACGAGAAATCCCATTCCCACCCATTTTTTGCGATACTCATCGATGAGGGGAAGGGATTTTTTGAGTTCCCTGGCGATGGTCTGATGGGTCCCAAACGCCTCTATCGCCAATTGTTCCGCTTTCCGTTCATCATATCCATCACTGGCAAACTCTTCTTTCAACATTTGCAGGTGATCGAGCAGCTCATCATAAATGTCTTGTTTTTTCCGTTTGGAGCAGGGCAACCCACGAACAATCTTGTCCAAATACTCTTCCAGGCCCATTTTTATCCCTCCCCGTTTAAGGCTGCCGTAATCAGGTTATGCATGGCATGCCAACCTTTTATTTTTTCTTCCATCAGCTGAAGCCCTTGCTTCGTGATGCGATAGTATTTCCGCCGGCCCCCGTTGCCATTTTCTCCCCAATAAGATTCAATGGCTTTTTTCGATTCCAGGCGCTTTAAGGCTGGATATAAGGTTCCTTCACCGATTTCATACATTTCACCACTCAACACTTTTATCTTTTTGGCCAATGAATAACCGTATTGATCCTCTTGTGCGATCAGCGAAAGAAGAATAAGATCAATACTTCCTTTTAACAACTCTTTTTCCACGACAACTCTCACCTCTTTGGTTATGTTGATTTTAAGGTAATGACGGTGATTTCTGGTCTGCAATTAAACCGAATAGGAAACCTTGTCATTCCGATCCCCCTTGTGGTGTACACTTGAAAATCGCTATTTACCTGATACAATCCACTCGGATATTTTTGTGAATGGGGCGGAGTATAAATCGGTCCCACAAACGGAAGGCACACTTGTCCCCCATGACTGTGGCCGGATAATTGCAGATCAACCGGATAATGGGCATATTCGTCGGCAAAATCCGGCTCATGCGCAAGCAGGATCGTACAGGCATTTTCGGGAATGCCTTGCAAGGCCTGTTCAATCTCCGGCTTGCCCACCCACGGGTCATCCACCCCTGCAAGAAAGATCTCCTGCCCCCTTTTTCTCAAAGGAACGTGTTTATTTTCCAAAAGGCGGAAATCCGCTTTTCGCAACACCCGCTCGACGTCCCAGCGGTTTCCCCAGTTATCGTGATTCCCCAGTACCGCATATTTCCCAAATGGCGCATGAAGTTGGGATAAGCATCGAATCGTTTTTGACACTCCAACGGGCTGGTGGTCAAAAAGATCACCGGTAAAGCAGATCACATCGGCGTTGGTTGATTGAATCAGCTCTGCCACAGAAAGCAAATCACCCGGTTTAAAATGGTCTCCCAGATGCAAGTCACTGAAATGGCAAATGCGGAAATCACGGAAAGATTCAGGTAAACGTGGTAGAATGATGTCTACCTTTTTCGTTTCAATGAAATGGGGTTCGATCCAATAAGAATAAAACGAAGATAAACCCAGAGATCCGAAGACACCTAAAGCATATTGGATGGTTCTCTTAATAAACGTTCTTCGGTTGACGGACGTTTCGGTTTTCATAAATGCACCTCATGGAAAAATATCAACATGTTTTCAAATCACGAATACATGTTAACACTACATACATCGAAATACAATGTATTTTTAAAATGGAAATACCTTTTAACTGCTTATTTCTGCGGTCAACTATGATTGTTACACTTAACAAGGATAGAGTACTATTCGAAAATGAGATCCAAATATGATTTTATATCCGCTCAATATGTTATATAATTGATTTCGCGAATATATTTAATAGTTTGTACAATCTTAAAATTCCATTTTCAATTGAAGGAGGGGTGCATCAGTTAGTTGAATCTGAACTTCTCTGCTACTTGTTCCATCATTCTTAACCAACAAAAGAGAGGAAGTGCATCCGTGACCAGAGTTAGACTATTTTTTGTTTACATACTTTTCTCTTTCGTTTCCGCCATGGGACTCCAATTGGTAACGTCTGAACAAGCGAATGCTTACGGTGCTTACGTCCCCGAAATCAAACAGGTGTACAGCAACTGGTGTTGGGCGGCAAGTGGTGCCGCGGTTGCGCAATATAAAGGCAAAAACGTTTCTCAATATGATTTTGCTTATGCTGTCAAAGGTGGGTACTATAATAACCCCGCAACCAGTTACGAAATCCAAAAAGGGCTGTCCCACAATGGTTTAACATCCAGATGGACAAATTACAACGGAAATTGGTATTACCCCAACTACTCATTTATTCAATCACAAATCAACAATGGCAGACCGATGATTCCGCTTATCTGGTGGACAAACGGGGCCACGATTGGACATTTTGTCGTTATGGATGGGTATTTCACATCTAACAACACCAATTATGTAGAATACATGGACCCTTGGTACGGAGATCACTACTATATGAATTACAATTCGTTCAAAAACAACAACAATTTTTATTGGAGAGAACTCATCTATGATGTCGGTTACTGATCATGGATAACATCAAGGAGGAGATAGGTCATGCTAAGAAGCTTAAAATTCATCATCCCTACCATCGCTGTCGTCGCCACTGTCGGACTAGTCGGTTTTATCGGTAGCGGGTTCGCTTCAGACCAACCTGAAAAAACAGCGTTTAACGACTATCTGAAAGCGATTTCGCAAAAATCTCCAAAGCAGGGGAAATCTTTAATGCCTCATGAAGCCGTCTCAGTTGAGGGACTCAAACTCTCTTCCTTCTCCATTCCGATTTCCCTTACGCCAGACGCAGGAGGAATCAGATCTTATAAAGGGACCAGCCTTGCCGGAATGCTGAAACCTTCCGATGAAAAGCTTTGGTTCATGATGAAAGGAGACCAGCCGCAGGGCATTGTTGTCGCCAATCATGCCGAACCTATTAAAATGGGCGGGAAAAACCGCAGCAAAGATTTGATGAAAATGTACAAAGCCGCGAAAACCAATGTAAAAAGAGACAACCAAATCCGTTACTTCGAATTTGAAGGACAAGGCATCTTCGTTGCTAAGACAAGCAAAAGCGAAAACGTTTATCTGAGCCAAGGTGCCGCCAAAGTATTAAATCTGCCCGCCGGCAGAAAGCTTTCCCCTTCCGATGTAATCGCAAAGATGAAAGGCCATCTTAATTAATTCTGTAACCCCTACGGTTATAAAAAATCAGGATAGCTCTTTCAGTCCTTCGTTTTTGATGTTGATCGCAGCATTCACAGCGCAAGCAAATATTCGCTCAGACAGGCTGAAGTTATCCTTCGTTGGACCACAATTTGAGCAGGTCTTGAAAGATGGAAAACCACAGATCAAATTTGATCCGTGGTTTTCCTTTTTTCATTACAGCATCCAGTCTTGTAACTCTTTTTTCTGTGAAAGCAGTCTTTTCACGCTCCTCGTGTCATCACATCTCTCCCGTTCAGATTGTGATAACCCGCTCATCATTCATGTATGAGCGGGACGAAACGAACTTTTCCGGTTTCGTCCCTGCGCCTTTCCATGAGGATTAAATGCAGTTATAAACCATTTAAGAGAAAGGATATTGACGCGGTTCATCGTTTACACTTTGATCATTGACGTGAATCATTCCGGTTTGAATTTGCTCAGCGACACGAATCCCTCTTTCAATCGTTCCGGCGAAAACTGATCCGCTTAGCCCGTACAGCGTACCATTGGCCGCTTCAATGGCCTCTTCTTCGCTGTCCACCGGAATGATAACGGCAACAGGACCAAAAATTTCGTTCTGTGCAATGGCCATGTCATTTCTGGCGTCGATGAGAATGAATGGTTCCATCAAATTGCCCTTTACATTTCCTTTAAAAATCAGCTTGGCTCCTTCTTGCACGCTCTTGTCTATTAAGTTCAGGATTCGATCCACTTGTTTTCTATTGATAAGCGGGCCAATGATCGTATCGTGTTCTGCAGGATTTCCCACTTTTATTTTGCAAACTTTCTCCATAAACACATCAACAAACTGTTTATAGATTTTACGGTCTACAATGATTCTGTTGACAGACATACAAATTTGGCCCTGATGGATAAATTTTCCGAAAACGGCGGCTGAAGCGGCTTGTTCTACATCTGCGTCATCGAGTACAACAAATGCGCTATTGCCTCCCAGCTCAAGAGCGGCTTTTTTGAGATGCTGGGCGGCAACCGTTGCTATATGCCGTCCGGCAGCCGTTGATCCAGTGAATGAAATCATTCTCGGAACCGGGTGTTCTAAAAAATAGTCTCCAATTTCATTAAGATCATAGACAATAACGTTCAACAACCCATCAGGGATTCCGGCTTCCTGAAACACCTCAGCAATAATGATCCCACCGGCGATAAACGTTTGTAAGTCGGGTTTTAGCACAACGCCGTTTCCTGCCGCCAGTGCCGCTGTCACGGAACGCATAGCCAGATGGAGCGGAACATTCCACGGGGCAATCACACCCACTACACCTAATGGAATACGATATACCCGATTTTCTTTGCCCGGTATAAGAGATGGCAGAATTTCTCCACGCATGCGCAAAGGATAAGTTGCCGTTTCCTTCATGAAATGGATTGCGCTATTTACTTCAAAATTCGCTTTAACAAAAGAACTCCCCGTCTCATCTATGATAAGATTGATGACTTCCTCCTTTCGATTTTCCAGGATTTGTGCCGCCTTTTCGATTATTGCTGATTTATCAAAGCAGGCACAGCTTCCCATACTTTCTGCGCGTCTCGTGCAGCCTTATATGCCTCATCCACGTCTTTCTTATTCGCCAATTGCATTTTTGCCAAGGGTTTCCGGTGGTTGTACCTGCATGAAGTTAGAACTCCTCGACTGGGGCGTGTCTGGCAAATCAAGTTGACCATTGGAAGAAGGCGGAAAAACCTTTTCCGATGAGCGCCGATGGACACGTGAAGCGAATGGAAAAACGGTTTTGGAGCGATCGCAATAGCCATTTCTCCACCCAAACGGAAATCAGAAATGATTAACAACTCCTCTCCAAGATGGAGAGGAGTATAATCAACGAGGAAACATCGAAGTGTCAAACTGTTTTCAACTCTTGTTGGATAAATTAGAAGAATATCGTGATTCATTGATATATGACATCGAAAATCTGTGAGACGATTCTTTACTTCTCATTTAAAATATATCGAAGTACCCTCGTTGTAATATTTAATTTCTTGCTCAATAATTGCCTGTTTCCCTGTGTTTCAGACAGCCCCTTTTCAATAATTTTTCTCCCGATTTCCCCTTCCATCTGTCTGATCCGCTTCATTACTTTTTTCAAATCAATCTGCTCGACAGAGTCTAAACCATTTATCAGACGTTGCACAAATTGTTTAGCTTCCCGCTCAATAAAATCTTCTGTTTGCATTGCAACCGATATTTCTTTATCGGGATTCTGCGCTCTGTTTACCAGATACTTTGGAAGATGGTCCGGTGTTAATCTCTTACAGTCATGAATGGCATGTGTCTGATTGAGTACGTTATGGAGCTGTCTCACGTTACCAGGCCAATCGTACATTTTTAAGATCTGGGCGGTATCCGAATCAAGCCTGCACTTACCGCCATATTTTTTGTCAAGATAGTTCTGCGCAATCAGCGGAATATCCTCGCGTCTTTCCCGCAAAGGAGGGATTGACAATTTCACTCCCTCCAACCGGTACAAAAGATCGGCACGAAATCGGTTGTTTTCAACCTCGGATTCCAAATTTCGATTTGTGGCTGAAATGAACCGCACATTACTCTTTCGTATCTCTTCACTGCCTACCCTCATGAACTCTCCCGTCTCTAACACGCGCAACAATTTTACCTGGATAGAAGTCGGTGCCTCTCCGATCTCATCCAGGAATAGCGTTCCATTGTTTGCCAGCTCAAAATACCCCTTGCGGGTCTTGATCGCCCCGGAAAATGCCCCTTTTTCGTGTCCGAACAGTTCACTCTCTAGCAGGGATTCCGGTATCGCCCCGCAATTGATGCCCACGAACGGATATTGGGCTCGCAGACTGGAACCGTGAATAAACCGCGCTAATAGTTCCTTGCCAGTCCCTGTTTCTCCCTCGATTAAAATGTTAATCGCTTTCTTCGCCAATTTGCTCGCTACGGTAAGAACTTTCTGCAATGGGCTTGAAGGCGAAAAAACGATCCCATACTCCGCCGCTTCTAAATTCAGTTTTTCTTCTTTGATGAAAGTGTTCATCAGTACTGAATCAATTACTCTTTCCAGGCTGTCCAGGTCATCAAATGGTTTTTCCAGATAGTCTTTTGCCCCCGCTTGAATTGCTAAAACAGCTGATTTGACGGTACTGTAGCCGGTCATAATAATTACTTCACAGGCAGGGTGTTTTGCTTTAATTTTTGACAACAACTCCAGTCCATCTGCATCAGGCATCTTTAAATCCACCAATGCCAGGTGAAAAGCGGGTGTCTGTTGGAAAAGAAGCTCCTCCACTTCTCGCCCTGAATTGGCAACCACCACATCACAATCCTTATCTTCCAAGAAATACCGAAAAAAAGATGTCACTTCGATTTCATCATCAACTACAAGCACCCTCTTCACTTTACTCCCCTCCCTCAATAGATTGGATTGGCAGCAGAAGGGAAAATTGGCTGTACTCGTTGACCTTACTGTCTACCAGCAGCTTCCCGCCATGAGACTCTGCGATGCCAAGACTTACGGAAAGTCCGAGGCCGGTGCCCTTCATTTTTTCTTTTGTTGTGAAGAAAGGATTGAATATCTGGGATATATGTTCTTCTTCAATTCCAACTCCATTATCGCGCACGTAGACCGAAACGTAATGTCGCTCCTCCAAACAAGTGAGACAGGTTCCAACGATGACTTCCGGGTTGCTTTTTCCTTGTACGGCATCTTTTGCATTGAGAAGAAGGTTGATCAAAACCTGTTCGATTTGATGACGGCTGCCTCTGACGTGAGGAATGGTGAGATCCGTTTCTTTTTTTATTGAAATACCGGAAACAGATAGTTGATATCCTACTAAACTTAATACATCTTCAACCACATCACATAGGTGTATATTTTCAAATTGATATTCTTCTTGTCTCGAGAACGCTAATAAGTTTTGTATAATTTTTTTGCTGCGAAGGCCGCATTGATAAATATCGGTTAACATCTTGCCTAATCGCCCGTCTTTGATTTCTCGCATAAGAAGCTGGACATTTCCCAGAATCGCTGTTAAGGGACTGTTCAGTTCATGGGCGATTCCTGCAGCCATCTCGCCTAAAGCGGCCATTTTTGCCGACTGAATGAGCTGAGCCTCGATTTTCACTTTTTCACTAACATCCTTAAACAGGAGGATGTTTTCGATGGATACTCGCACATGTTCGCCGATCCTCTTATAAAACTGAAACTCCTCTTGGGGATACTCCACTTTTTCCCGATTCAAGAGAGTGAGAAATCCATATATTTTTCCAGCCTGATTTTGCAAACAAACGGACGTACCATAACTGTCCGATATCTCCCTTTTTAATAACTTTTTAAATTCTGTAATCGACATGGTTGTGCCCGTTTGATTTTGTCTTTTGACTAAGTGACAAGACCAGTTTGCTCCATCCTGTTCCGAAATGTAAAAGAATAGATCAGAATGGTCTATGAGAGTCAACACAAACCGGTCAAAAGTAAGCACTTGAGAAAGCTGGGATGCGATGTAGATACTGACTTCTTCCCATGACTTGTTCACATGGATTTGAGTTAATTGGTTAATCACTTCCAACTGTTTATTCTTTTTCTGCATTTCTTCAACCATAGCGTTTAATTCGCTGTAATAGCTTCTTCGCGAAGACCGGATTCCTGTCAATTTATCAATCAACTCTTGTTTTCCGCGCATTAGAACTCACACCTAAGCACTTTGTGGAACAACATCTTCACATCTGTAGCGGACATGTCCCGCGGATTTGTGACCATACAGGCATCCTGAACCGCATTATGGCTTAAAAAATCAAGCTGCTCTTCTTGCAGGCCCAAATTTGACAGGGAGTCGGGAATATCGAGATCGCTTGCCAAGTCTTTAACCGCTTTGATGGCCAATTGAGCCGCATCCGTTAAGCTGAGACCGTTCACGTTCTCGCCAAATGCTGCGGCTATATTTTTGTATTTCTCAGGAGAAGAGATCATATTAAACTCCAACACATAAGGCAACAAAATAGCATTGACTTCTCCGTGCGGAAGATCCAAAAACCCGCCTAATTGATGTGACATCGCATGAACGGCTCCCAAAATCGCATTGGAAAAAGCAATTCCTGCCTGCAGGCTTGCCATCGCCATTGCTTCTTTTGCTTCGCGATTGTGCTGGCTTGCCACAGAAGGTCTCAGGTACTTCGCAATTAAGCGAATTGCTTGTAACGAATACACTTCAGTCAGAGGAGTGGCTGCCAAAGAAATATAGGATTCAATTGCATGTGTCAGGGCATCCATTCCTGTATTTGCTGTTAAACGCGCGTCTTTAGTCATTAAGGTCTGGGGGTCAATAATCGCAATATCGGGAATTAACGACTTGGAGATAATCGTCATTTTAACCTTTCGCTTTGAATCGACGATAATTGAGAACTGAGACACTTCGGAGCCCGCCCCTGCGGTTGTGGGAACCATTACCATTGGCGGAAGCGGACGGGCAACATGATCCACCCCTTCATATTGATGGATCGTCCCTTCATTGGTCCCCAGTAAGGCAATCGACTTTGCCGCGTCAATTGCACTTCCTCCCCCAATTCCAACAACCGCGTTGCAACCGCTTTCACGATATGCCTTAACACCTACCTCCACCTCATAATCCTTTGGATTTGGAGTTGTGTCTGACCACAAGTAATAATCCAGTTTGCATTCTTTTAGATAATGGATGGCTTTTTCCACCCAACTGGCATTCACAACTCCTGGATCGGAGACGACGAATACCTTTTTCGCTCCTAACCGAAGCATACTTTCCCCAACTTGGCTCAAAGAATGGGTGCCAAAAATAATTTCCGGTGTCATGAATTTAGTTATCCCCATTGAGACTCCTCCCTTAGTTCTTACTTTAACGAAACGAAAGGACGAAAAAAAGTCATATCAGCCGTTTTTTCGTCCTAAAATGTCGAAACTTCGTCCCTATCCCACTAGAATCTTATGATATTACTTTATTTTTGGATTGGCACGAGTTTTGCAAATTTAAGTAAGTGTGTTGTAAACACAATAAATACTTAGGAGGAATCAAAAATGAAGGCTGCAGTTGTCAATCAGTTTCATCAAAGTTTGGAAATCAAAGAGGTGCCGATTCCGGAACTCGGTTACGGCGAAATCTTGGTAAAGATCAAAGCTTGCGGAGTGTGCCACACCGACCTCCATGCCGCTAACGGAGATTGGCCGGTGAAACCGAAGCTTCCCTTGATTCCGGGCCACGAAGGGGTAGGTGTCGTAGAAAAAGTCGGAGAAGGGGTAACCTCCATCAAAGTTGGAGATCGCGTCGGAATTCCGTGGCTCTACTCCGCATGCGGTGAATGCGAATACTGTTTGACCGGTTGGGAAACATTGTGCAAAAACCAATTGAATGCTGGCTATTCGGTTGATGGCGGATACGCGGAATACTGCAAGGCACCTGCTGCCTATGTGGCCAAAATCCCTGATAACCTGAGTTTTGAAGAAGCAGCCCCCATCTTTTGTGCCGGTGTAACCACTTATAAAGCTCTGAAGGTTACGGATGCAAAACCGGGCGACTGGGTCGCGATTTATGGTATCGGCGGTCTCGGACACGTTGCTCTGCAATATGCGAAAGCTATGGGATTTAACGTAATTGCGGTGGATATCCAAGATGAGAAACTTGAACTTGCCAAGAAGTTGGGAGCGGATCTTACGGTCAACGGTAAATCTGTCGATCCTGTAGAAGCAATTCAAGACCAAGTCGGCGGTGCTCATGCCGCAGTAAGTGTGGCAGTGACTCCAAAGGCGTTTGAACAAGCGTATCGTTCTGTAAGACGCGGTGGCTCTCTCGTTGTAGTTGGTCTTCCGACCGGGGAGTTGCCGATTCCAATCTTCGATACGGTTCTCAACGGCGTCACCGTAAAAGGCTCGATTGTTGGTACAAGAAAAGACCTGCAAGAGGCTTTAGATTTCGCAGCCCGCGGCAAAGTGACGACAATTATTGAAACACAACCTCTCGAAAAGATTAATGAAGTTTTTGAGCGTATGGAGAAGGGACAAATCAACGGTCGTGTTGTCTTGACGTTAGAGTGAGTTGAAAGCGTTTTCGTTTTCTCGTAGTTATCCCCTATCGATCGGGTGGCGATCCCGTGGCTGGGTTATGCCTGCGGTGTGTGCGACTACTGCAATTCCTGCTGGGAGACTCTGTGCGAAAAGCAGTTGAACATGGATACTCCCTTGATGGAATCCAGCCGCCGGAATCCGTGGACTGTTGAACTTTTCTCCCGTCCGGCCTTCGGTACCTCGCTGGGTATGTCTCCGGTCCGTGGATGTTGCTAACGAGTTAGAGAAATTGATTTTGTTTACCAAGGCATCTTTTAAAAAGGAGGATGAAACGATGAGCATGAAGCTTGCTGGATACAGTGCACCGAACACGAAAGGAAGCTTGGTTCGATATAAAGCCAAGTATGACAACTTCATCGGCGGAGAATGGGTTCCGCCGGTCGACGGGGAATATTTTGAAGTCTCGTCCCCCGTCGACGGAAAGGTCTTTACCCAAGTAGCCCGTTCCAAAAAGGAGGATATCAACCTCGCCCTAGACAAAGCCCATCAAGCGAAGGAAAAATGGGGCAACACTTCCGTGACGGAGCGGAGTAATATCCTCCTCAAAATTGCAGACCGCATGGAACAAAACCTGGAGCGTCTAGCTTTGTCCGAAACCTGGGATAACGGGAAAGCCATCCGCGAAACCCTGAATGCCGATCTACCCCTGGCCATTGATCACTTCCGCTACTTCGCTGGGGTTATCCGGGGCGAGGAAGGCAGTGTTTCCGAACTGGATGCCAACACCGTCGCCATGCACATCAAAGAACCTATCGGCGTCGTCGGACAGATCATCCCCTGGAACTTCCCGCTATTGATGGCTGCCTGGAAGCTGGCCCCCGCTCTGGCCGCTGGCAATTGCGTGGTATTGAAGCCCGCGGAACAAACGCCGGCGACGATCATGCTCTTTGCAGAATTGGTTGCCGATCTGCTCCCCCCGGGGGTTCTGAATATTGTCAACGGTTTCGGACCGGAAGCAGGGGCACCACTCGCCTCGTCCCCTCGGGTCGGAAAGGTGGCTTTTACCGGCGAGACGACCACCGGGCGGCTGATCATGCAGTATGCTTCCGAAAATATCAAGCCCGTTACCCTGGAATTGGGGGGCAAATCGCCTAACATCTTTACCGAAAGCGTCATGAGCCAGGACGACATCTTTTTGGACAAAGCATTGGAAGGGTTCACCATGTTCGCTCTCAACCAGGGAGAAGTCTGCACCTGCCCCTCTCGTGCTCTGATTCAGGAATCCATCTACGAAGCTTTCATGGAAAGGGCTTTGGAACGCGTCGCCAAAATCAAGCTGGGTGATCCGCTAAATCCCGAAACGATGATGGGTGCCCAGGCGTCCAACGATCAATTTGAAAAGATCTTAAGCTATATCGACATCGGCAAAAAAGAGGGCGCTGAAGTTCTCGCCGGCGGAAAGCCCTATGAGAACCCGTATTATCCGGGTGGATATTATATCCAGCCGACGGTGTTCAAAGGGAACAACAAAATGCGCATCTTTCAGGAGGAAATTTTCGGTCCCGTCGTTTCGGTAACCACTTTCAAAGACGAAGCTGAGCTCTTGGAGATTGCCAACGACACCCTTTACGGCCTGGGTGCGGGACTGTGGACTCGGGATGCCCATCAGGCATACCAGCTGGCCCGTAAAATCGAAGCCGGCCGGGTGTGGGTCAACTGCTATCACCTGTATCCCGCCCACGCCGCATTCGGCGGTTACAAACAGTCCGGCATCGGCCGCGAAACACACAAGATGATGCTGGAACATTATCGTCAAACCAAGAACCTACTGGTGTCCTACGACAAAAACCCGTTGGGCTTCTTCTGATCCGGGGTCTGGCTGCGGTAACCGCGGGAGTATCGCGGTTACCGTTTTTTACTTCATCTGAAGGAGGATTGCCTATGGAAGAACTGGTCAAACGGGTCGTGGCCACCGACGAAGCCAAAAAAGTGATTCGGCGGCTTCAAAGGAAACACGGCGAGCTGATGTTTCACCAGAGCGGTGGCTGCTGTGATGGATCGGCGCCAATGTGTTTTCGGAAGGGTGATTTTCGTGTGGGCGGTAGTGACGTCCTGTTGGGTGAAATCGAAGGATGTCCCTTTTATATTTCCCGATCGCAATTTGAGTACTGGAAACATACCCAACTGATTGTCGACGTAACCGAGGGAAGGGGAGCCTCCTTCTCCTTGGAGATTCCGTTAGGAATTCGCTTTCTTATCCGGTCGCGGTTGTACGATCCGGATGAGCGTAAACGTCTCTCCCCCGTATTTTCAGTCACCAGGAAATGCTGAGTATTCCTTCGTGAACGTCGTGCTCGCTTATAAGGAATCAACATTGAAAAATTGGTTCTTAACTATAATTGATTAAACTCAATAATATGAGGATTGGTTTCCTTCTGATGTCCACACAACAGCCAACGCAGATCCGGGCTTTGGGATTGGCGATATTGTACTAAGGAGGAGTTTGATGGTGACTGGACCATAATTTTATAATGCTTTCGAAAACGGAGGGTTGTTTTTGATGAATCACTCGGAACGTCTGTCTGTGATGACGGCAAACAACAATATGGAAAATTACGAGGAAACGTACCGATCTTTTGATTGGAAAGAAGTCGAAAAAGAGTTTTCTTGGTATAAAACAGGAAAGGTGAACGCCGCGTACGAGGCGATCGATCGGCATGCCGAGTCGGACCGCCGTGATAAGATCGCCCTTTACTACAGCGACCCGGAACGGCAAGAACAGTACACCTTTGCGGAGATGAAGGAGAAGTCGGATCGCTTCGGCAACGTCCTGCGACGACTCGGAGTTAAGAAAGGAGACCGCTTTTTCGTTTTCCTGCCGCGGACTCCGGAACTGTATTTCAGCGTTCTCGGAGCAATCAAGATCGGAGCGATTGTCGGGCCGTTGTTCGAAGCATTTATGGAGGCGGCGGTTCACGATCGGATGGAAAACAGCGAAGCGGTGGCGGTGATCACCACACCCGCATTGTTGGAACGGATTCCGGTCAAAGAACTTCCGGCGTTGAAACACATCATTCTCGTTGGTGCCAAGAGCGATTTGAACGAAGGGCATTATGATTTCGATCTAGAGATGGAACGGGCATCTTCCAAACTGGACATCGAGTGGGTCGACCGCGAGGACGGGATGTTACTTCATTACACATCGGGTTCCACCGGCAAACCAAAGGGTGTGCTGCATGTTCACAACGCGATGCTTCATCACTACCAGACGGGAAAATGGGTGTTGGACCTGCAGGAGGACGACATTTATTGGTGCACCGCCGACCCCGGTTGGGTGACGGGAACATCTTACGGGATATTCGCCCCATGGCTCAACGGGGCCACCATCGTTATCCGTGGCGGCCGGTTCAGT
The DNA here is from genome assembly GCF_042665195.1 of Laceyella putida. Taxonomy (NCBI): domain Bacteria; kingdom Bacillati; phylum Bacillota; class Bacilli; order Caryophanales; family Thermoactinomycetaceae; genus Laceyella; species Laceyella putida. The sequence continues at coordinate 1,180 of NZ_JBHTBW010000037.1, read as the reverse complement.
CCGGATGATTGGTATCAAACGCTGGAGAGGTACGGGGTAACGGTCTGGTACAGCGCGCCCACCGCTTTCCGCATGCTGATGGGAGCCGGGGAAGAATTGGCGAATCAGTACGATCTGTCGAAATTGCGCCACGTGCTCTCCGTTGGCGAGCCGCTCAACCCGGAAGTTGTCCGGTGGGGATTGAAGGTGTACGGGCTACGCATCCACGACACTTGGTGGATGACGGAAACAGGCGGTATCTTGATCTCTAATTATCCGAGTATGGAGATCAAGCCCGGGTCCATGGGGCGCCCGTTTCCCGGAATCGAGGCGGCCATCGTCGATGACGAAGGAAACGAGCTTCCTCCCTACCGGATGGGCAACTTGGCAATCCGCACGCCATGGCCTTCGATGATGAGATCAATCTGGAAGAACAAGCCGACATACGAAGAGTATTTCCGGATCCACGAGTGGTACGTGTCCGGCGACACCGCTTATAGGGATGAGGACGGTTATTTTTGGTTCCAGGGGCGCTTGGACGACGTGATCAACACGTCGGGCGAGCGGGTCGGACCGTTTGAAGTGGAAAGTAAATTGGTGGAACATCCGGCGATCGCCGAGGCCGGGGTGATCGGCAAACCGGACCCGGTGCGGGGAGAGATTGTCAAAGCGTTTGTTTCCCTGAGGGAGGGATACAAGCCATCCGAAGAATTGAAGGAAGAGATCCGCAGATTCGTGAAGGAAGGGTTGGCAGCCCATGCCGCTCCGCGCGAAATCGAGTTTAAAGAAAAGCTGCCCAAGACCCGAAGCGGGAAGATTATGCGCCGGGTGTTAAAAGCGTGGGAATTGGACTTACCGACTGGAGATTTGTCAACAATGGAAGGCTGAGTTATGAAGAGGGGAAGGCAATCGATTACTTTAAAAGATGAATGATTCGAGAGATGGTTCTCGAATCTGAGGTGAACATCATCTGTGCTCAACAGGAGGCAACCAGCCTTAATCAAAGCAATATGTCACCTTTTTTAAGAGACAAGTAGAATGATCAACCTGCCAGGCGCAAAAGAGGATATTTCGCTTCTGACGCCTTCAAGAGTAGACTAATCGCCACCATGGCAAAGGTTCAGCCCGGTATCATACTAGGGCGTGTCTGGTGAATCCATCATGATTTCCTGTTAGAATGTTCATAACAACAAAAGCAAGG
>NZ_JBHTBW010000036.1:0-10574 GCF_042665195.1 Laceyella putida | reverse complement strand
TTTTTATTGATTCGACAAAAAAGGCTGCTGACCCTGCCTTTCAAGGCAGTTTGTCAGCAGCCTCAGCACTTGCCCTAAGGCAAGTGCTTTTTGTTGTGCGCACAGCAATTGCTCATTCGCTAGGTTCACATTTGAGCAGTGGAGGCAGCGGCTTATCGGTGGGTCAAGGTCGCCCGATTGAATGGTTCCGCATGAAGGGAGCCCTTGAAGCAGAGAGGAACCTTGCTGTGAAGGGCGAGTGCGAATGCACTTATAAACAAGAAGCAAATGATGTGTAAACAGATGCTAAAAGGAAAAACAGGGCATGCCGACTCCGACATGTCCTGTTTTATATCCAAAGATTGATCTAAACGGCAAGATCCAATTCAGTTTTTTGCCAAAGTGCCTTCCATTTGCTAAATGCCGTCACTAGTATGACAAGACCCAGAATGAGCATGATAATGGAAAGGATGGCGTTAAGGAGACTGTATCCGCTTGCGGCTGAATTGAGATAAACATTTTTGATCATCCAATACCCTGCGTAGTTAACTGTTACATAAAGATAGGCGAGTGGAATAAGGCAAGTTAAAACATACAGGCGACGATCCACAATTTTCAAAATAACAGTGGTACCGACAATCAGGCCGATAGACGCCATTAATTGGTTCGACACGCCAAACAACGCCCAAATGGAACCAATGTCGCCCGAATAGAGGAGATATCCCCACATGAAGCAGGACAGAGCGCTTGCAAAAATGGCACCAGGCATCCAATCCACTCTTTTGAGCGGTTTATAAAAATCCCCTAAAAAATCCTGGATCAGATATCTCGCCACGCGTGTTCCGGCATCAATCGCTGTTAAAATGAATACAGCCTCAAACATGATAACGAATTGGAAGAAGTAAGGAGCAAGATCACTAAACCACTTGATTTTCGTGAAAATATAGGTCATGCCCACGGCCAATGTTACCGCACCGCCCGTTCTTCCTTCCAAGTTCAGGCCAATGGTTTGACTGAGTTCCGGTAAATGAACCACTTGCATACCCAATGTTTTAAATACTTCCGGGGTAGAGTTGATGGCAAAATAATCAGCAGGCTGCAACGCGACCGCAGCGATCAATGCCATGACACCCACCAGCGATTCCAAAAGCATGGCCCCAAAACCGACAACCTTGATATCGCTCCAGCGTTCCAACATTTTTGGCGTGGTGCCGGAACCGACAAACGCATGGAAACCAGAGATGGCACCACAGGCGATCGTAATGGAGATGAACGGCCAAACCGGTCCGGCCATAATGGGTCCCCCACCATGAATGAATGAGGTGACAGCCGGAAATGGAATATCGGGATTAACAATAAATACACCGATGATAAGTGCAATGAATACGCCAATTTTCATAAAGCTGCTCAAATAATCGCGAGGCGCCAACAACAACCATACAGGAAGCGCTGCGGCAAAAAAGGCGTACACTGGGAGCAGAATGGCCAAGGTTTTTGGATCAAACGACAGCCACTCGCCAAATGCGCTATCTTGAATATAAGGACCGGCAAAAATAGCGATCATGATCAGGATAAACCCGACAGCGGAAGCGCTTTTCAGATTTCCCGTCAATTTATAATAAAGTCCCACAGCCATCGCAATGGGGATGGTTGAACCAACTGCGAACGTTCCCCATGGATTGTGTTCCAAAGCATGGATGACAACCATGGACAAACCGGCCATCGTAATGGTGATGATGAATAACATGGCCAACCCCGTGCAGAACCCAGCTACAGGACCCAGCTCTTCTTTGGCCACTTCAGACAGGGATTTTCCCTTTTTTCGCATGGAGGCGAACAAAACAACAGCATCGTGAACCGCCCCGCCAATGACGGCACCGATCAATAACCACAATAAACCAGGCAAGTAACCGAACTGTGCTGCCAGAATCGGACCAACCAGTGGACCGGCTGCGGCAATGGCGGCGAAATGGTGACCAAAAGCGACCCAACGGTTTGTAGGTACATAATCTTTGCCATCTTCTAATTCTTTTGCTGGCGTCGCAAGAGAGTCATCCAGTTTTAACACTTTTGTAGCAAAAAAAGTACCATACAAACGATACGCGATAACTAGAATGCATATCGCTGCAATGACAATGCTCACTGCATTCATATTTAAAACACATCCTTTGTGATTATAATTCTTTTGGGTTAATTTATATTATTTTAGTATGTATTTATATCAATCGTAATGAGAGCGTTTACAAAAGTCAATGAAATGGTTTACTTTCGCAAAATTATGTGTAGTCTAACGGAGTGATTATGTAGAATGAATGGGGAAGGGAAGAAGAGTAGTTTATTATCCTGTTTGTCGTTTTTCCTATGATATAGTGAATAGTATCCGAAACAGGAACGGGAAGGATATGAGAAATGAATGTCATTCTTGCGGAAAAACCGGATCAGGCACGAAAATTAGCCTCTCCATTTGTACATAAGAAAGAAAAATCGCGGATTACCATCGCACCATGCCAGCTATTTCCCGGGGGTGCAACCATCGTTTGGGCGATCGGGCACCTTTGTGAATTGGCGGAGCCGGAGAAGTATGATGCCGTTTGGAAAAAGTGGCGGCTTGACTCGCTTCCGGTCATTCCCGAGCGGTTCAAGCATCAAGTGATCAAACAAAAAGCGAGCCACTTTCAACACGTGAAAGAGGTTTTGAATAAAGCGGACACCATCATTATCGCGACAGACCCGGCCCGTGAAGGGGAATATATTGCCCGTATCATCATCCAAATGGCCGGAGCGTCCAAAAAAAAGATCAAACGCCTGTGGTGCAGTTCTTTAACGGAGTCAGCGATCAAAGACGCTTTTGCCAATCTGCGTTCGGATCAAGAGACAAAACCATATTTTGATGAAGCACTGGCCCGGGCTTATAGCGATTGGCTAGTGGGGATCAATACGAGTCGAGTGTACACGTTATTGATGCAACAAAAAGGGATGAGGGAAGTATTCTCGACAGGGAGGGTGCAGACCCCTTTATTGTGTCTCATCCGTCGGCGTGAAGAAGAGATTGAACGCTTTAAGCAGGAAACGTACTGGGAAATCGAAGCGATGTTTGATGCGAATGGAGAGAAATACAAAGGGAGATATCATGAACGGTTTTTTGAGAAAAAGCAAGCGGAAGGTTTGTTGGAGCAAATGCGCGGCAAGCCCGCTTCCGTGCGGAAAATCCAAACGCAGCTGAAAAAGGTGAAACCACCGTTGCTGCACAGCTTAAGCACACTCCAAGCCAAAATGAACCGAAAATACAAATTGGCGCCCGGCAAAGTGTTGCAACTTGTGCAATCCTTGTATGAAAAAGGACACGTTTCTTATCCCCGAACAGACAGCCAGCATGTGACGGAGGCTGAGGCGAAGGCATTTCCGGACATCATCCGTTCGCTTAAACACCACTACGACATCATGGACGAATTAAAAAGCATCAGCCAAAACAAACGATATGTCAACCCGAAAAAAGTGTCGGATCATTACGCGATGATTCCGACGGAGCAAGTCCCCTCTCCACACCAGCTTTCGAATGATGAATGGAAAATTTATGATGAGATTGCGCGTAGTCTGATCGCCGCTCATTATCCCGATCACGAATACCTGCAAACCACCGTGCTTACCATGATTGACCGATATGAATTTAAATCAGTCGGAAAGAAAGTAGTAAAAAATGGATGGAAAGCCATCTTTCAGAATGAACAAGAAGATAAAAATGAAGCGGAGGGAAATCAGCCGCTCCCTCCGCTGAAAGAGGGACAGGAAGTTGGGCCGGAAGTGATGCTGAAAGAAGGGGTGACGCAGCCACCGAAGCCCTACACGGAAGGCCAATTAATTACCTTGATGAAAACAGCCGGCAAACATATCGAAGATGAGGACCTTTCGGCGATGAAAGGGATGGGATTGGGGACTGAAGCGACACGATCAGGCATTATCCAAACATTAAAGGAGCGTAAGTACATCGAAGTGAAGAAAAACGTGGTATCCACGACCGACAAGGGAAAGACGCTTGTTGCGGCTGTTGCCGACACGATTTTGGGGAAAGCGGATTTAACCGCAAAGTGGGAACAGTATCTCCATTCAATCGGCCAAGGTGAAAAGCCTGCCGCCCCCTTCATTGAAAAGTCAAAGGAATTGGCGAAGCATTTGGTGGCGGATGCGATCAGACGGGCCAACGATTGGGAAATTCCCGCAGCGATGCGAAAAACAGCACAAGCAGGCACACGATCCGCCAAGTCACAAGAGCCGCTTGGAAAATGTCCCATGTGCGGTCAGGGAGTCGTCGAGCGCCAAAAATTTTACGGTTGCCATGGTTACCAAAGCGGATGCAAATTTACGCTTCCGAAAGAGTTGCTTGGGAAAAAGCTGGGGAAATCCAATGTGAAAAAGCTGTTAAGCGGGAAAGAGTCTGGCTTGATTAAAGGGTTTGTCTCAAAGACAGGCAAACCGTTCGACGCCCGCTTGCTTCTAAAAAATGGGAAGATTGTCTTTGCGTTTGCCGATCAGCAAAAACCCCCATCCAAGATGGATGACGTTTCAATAAAATGAAAAGAAGCGATGATGCAGCGGTTGCACAACGAATGTGCAGCCGCTATCTTTACAGGGAAGAAAAGGAAGAAATAAATTTATAAGAATATTATATACAATTATTACGAAATTACACTCTAATAAGAGCTGAGATCAAGGTTTCTACACAAAAAGGAAATTGGAATAAATATTTAATTAAATGAGGTTAATTGTTTTGTTTTTTTGTTGTTTTTTATCTGTTGTTTCTAATGCTTTATAAATATTAGTGGGTTCTGTTGCAAAGTTGAAAATTAAAAATAGGATTTATGCTATGTAGCTATAGATGACATGTAGTTATATACTTTTAGACAGACCAGCTATCGCTGGCGATACAAGTCAGATACTTTTTAAAGCCTCTAATTTGCATTTTAAGCCATTTTGACTATCCAGGTTGTAAAATATATAGTTGGAAATAGGTGTTGTTTAAGAACGTGTCTGAGCGGTTCTGTGAGGAGTTTTAACGACGAATGGGTTTGAGGAACTTCTCTGAACGACATAATTTTTATTTTAGGAGGGAACAACATGGAAGTTTTTGCAAAATATTTAGCAGGTATCGATAACCCCGACCACCGCGACCGAACAGAGGAAATTTTGGCGTGGGTTGCTAATAAATTCCCAAATTTGGAACCGCAAATCAAGTGGAATACGCCAATGTTTTCCGATCACGGCACATTTATCATCGGCTTTTCCACAGCGAAGCATCATTTGAGCGTTTCACCCGAAGAAGTAGGCATTGCGCACTTTGCCGATGACATTGCACAAGCTGGCTACAGCGCTACCAAAGGCTTGTTTCGAATTCCGTGGAATGAGCCGGTAAATTACGAATTGCTTGAGAAAATGATTGAATTTAATATTCAGGATAAAGCAGACTGTTCAATTTTTTGGCGGAAATAGAAAAAATAGGATAGCCCTTAGAAAGCCTGTGAGGGCTTCTTAGGGCTTCTGAGAGGCTTTAAGGAGTTGATAGCTATGCAAAACTATGCCCCACGCTTTTACATGCCCCAACACTCTTGTTGGGGACGCCCTGACATGGCGAATGTCAAAGTTTGGGGTGCGCCCTTTTTTAATAAGTGTAAATTATTACAGAAGCTAAGAAAATAATTCTCTTACTTATTCCAGAAAATGGCCCTATAGTGGCAGAGTGAAACTTAATTGTTTTTAGTTAACCGTGAATTTCACTTATTCCACTAACGGGTGCATTAGTTTAATAAATGATAAAAGGAGAACACATATTATACACGACTAATATGTGCTCTCCTTTATTTTTTAAAGCTTTTTATAATTTAGGTCTTGATAAGCGTTCCCATCCTTTTTGCATCAAATAAGACGGAAATGAGTGAATATTACGAACATCATTTGTGAGGATTTTCTGTTTGGATGGGGGCGAAGTGGATGAACGAACGCGCTTATTTCACTCGTCGCAAATGATTCCGTTTCTTCTGGGCCTTCTTCACCGTTTCTTGCGCATGAAGGTCTTTTAAGAATTGGGCTTCCCGATTCATGGACATTGACTGCAAGAAAAAGCGGAAACATTTCGACATATTATCCATCACCTCATTCGTATGTTTAATTTTTAGAATATAGCAAAGCAATGCGGCCGGCAACCTCTTTTTAAAAAAGAAATCCCCTTTTTACAAGGGTAGGAGAAAAGGAATCACTTCACTGAAAAAGAGCGAAGTTGAATAGCGTTGCTGGCGTTGCTTTCGTGATGGAGGCGATCGACAGCCGTGATGAGATAGGTGTAAGACTTCGTAGCCTCCGCCGTTTCATCCTGAAAAATTTGCGGAGTGGATCCGGATACCGTTTTCCGCATGGTACCCACAATATGTCGGGGTTGGTCAAGAGAAATCGTGTCACCTTGTGCAAACCGATAAATCACAAAATAACTCGTCTGGTTGGCGTTATCGGCAAATGTCAGGGTGGTTCCGCCGCTTCCGCGTATTGCGGAAAGAAGGGTGGGGGCGGAGGGAGCTTGTCCACCCAACCAAGGCATGACAGGAATAAGGGACGGATATCGATATAGATCTGTGCGCAAACGTTCGGCAAAGCCCAATGGATTTTTTAACAAGTCTTTTGTGCTGAAGAAGATGCTTCCTTTCACTTGGGGGTATTGTTGATTCAATTGCAGTTGGTTGGGGATTTCATCAGGATGGTTCCATTCCGTATTGCTGCCGATCTTGTAGACGGCATGCCCAATGTACAAGTGCGTTGCCCTTCCATTCACTTCATTGGCCCACCAGGGAACGAGCTTTTCATAAGCGGCAGCCGCATAACCGATATTCCAATAAATTTGTGGGGCGATATAATCGATCCAGCCTTGGCGAATCCATGTGCGGGAATCAGCGTAAAGGGAGTCGTAGGCTTGAAAGCCGGACGTGTCTGATCCGGTGGGGTCGGTTGACTTGTTGCGCCAGATGCCAAATGGACTGATGCCAAACTTCACATAAGGCTTTAACTGTTTAATTTGTTGATCCACTTCTTTGACCAATTGATTCACATTGTTACGCCGCCAATCCGCTTTATTGGGAAAGGTGGTTTGCCCATAGGTTTGGTATGTCTTCTCATCTGGAAAGTCGGTGCCATCCGGATAAGGATAAAAATAATCATCAAAGTGAACGGCATCGATATCGTAGTTCTGAACCACTTCCTTGATGCTGTCGACAATATGCGCCCGCACTGCTGGAATCCCCGGGTCATACCAGAGCTTGCCACTGTAAGTAACCACCCAATCGGGGTGTTGGCGCGCCGGATGGTTCGGGACGAGTGAGGAGAGTTGGGTATCCATGCTGACCCGATAGGGATTGAACCAGGCATGAAACTCCATGTTGCGCTTATGCGCGGCTTGCACCATAAAAGCGAGGGGATCGTAGCCCGGCGATATGCCTTGCGTTCCCGACAAATATTTGGACCAAGGATTGAGCGTGGAGGGATAAAAGGCATCAGCCGTTGGTCTCACTTGGACAATCACCGCATTGATGCCCATTTTTTTCAATTCATCCAAGAGAGAGTTAAACTCGGCTTGTTGTTGTTCTTTGCTAAGACCGGTTTTGGAGGGCCAATCAATATTGGTTACGGTGGCGATCCAGGCGGCTCGCAATTGGCGTTTCACCTCAATGGCTGAGAAGGATGAAGCGGTGTGGCGTTGCTTCGCTAGCCCTTGCATCGGGTTCACCAACAGACAGAGCAGCAGGGCCAGCAGACAAAAGCCCATTTCTTTTCTACTCAACCCGATTCACCTCCCATGATTTTTATAATTTTTCATCCCGATTAAATTATAGCTCAATTTATATTAGTTTGAAAGTTTCGGTCGCCAAGGGGCGTGTTTGACGTAAAGAGTGTAAAATAAACGTCGCGTTTGAAATTAAATTAACGAATTCTTGTGGATCGGTTTGGCTCGATTTATTCATCCGGATCAAAAATGCGCGATAAAAGCAGACGGGCAACCCGCCAAGACGATGGTTGGACCTGAGAAGTGGCGATGGATTTCGCTGTTGGTCTTATGTTTGGGCTATATGATTTGCTAAATAGATTTTTTATGCAAAAAAGGAATAAAAAAATGGGGTTAGGGTATTGCATTTTTGGGTGAAGCATGGTAAATTAGTATCTCGTGAGCAACCCAATCAAGGCTCAAAAGCCTATAGCCCAGTTGGTTCGAGCGTACGCTTGATAAACATGAGGCCTATTGTTTGAGTCGGTCTGGGTGCACTAGAGCAATTTGGGGCTATAGCTCAGCTGGGAGAGCACCTGCCTTGCAAGCAGGGGGTCAGCGGTTCGAATCCGCTTAGCTCCACCATATGGAGGGATACCAAAGTGGCCAAATGGGGCGGACTGTAAATCCGCTGGCTTCGCCTTCGTAGGTTCGAATCCTACTCCCTCCACCATTTGAATTTGAGCCATTAGCTCAGTTGGTAGAGCACCTGACTTTTAATCAGGGTGTCGAAGGTTCGAGTCCTTCATGGCTCACCACTCTTTTGCGGTCGTGGTGGAATTGGCAGACACGCTATCTTGAGGGGGTAGTGATCCCTGATCGTGCGAGTTCGAGTCTCGCCGACCGCACCATCCTTGCGGGTGTAGTTCAGTGGTAGAACATCGGCCTTCCAAGCCGAATGCGAGGGTTCGATTCCCTTCACCCGCTCCAGATGTTCCTCAGTAGCTCAATGGCAGAGCAACCGGCTGTTAACCGGTAGGTTGTAGGTTCGAGTCCTACCTGAGGAGCCAACATGCTTCCTTAGCTCAGTCGGTAGAGCGCTTCCATGGTAAGGAAGAGGTCACCAGTTCGAGCCTGGTAGGAAGCTCCAGATATTGGCCCGTTGGTGAAGCGGTTTAACACACTAGCCTTTCACGCTAGCATGCAGGGGTTCGAATCCCCTACGGGTCACCATGATGAGGAGCTGTGGTGTAGAGGCCTAACATGCCTGCCTGTCACGCAGGAGATCGCGGGTTCGAATCCCGTCAGCTCCGCCACTTATCTTGGCGGCCGTGGCGAAGTGGTTAACGCACCGGATTGTGGCTCCGGCATTCATGGGTTCGATTCCCATCGGTCGCCCCATTATATGCGGAAGTGGCTCAGGGGTAGAGCATCGCCTTGCCAAGGCGAGGGTCGCGGGTTCGAATCCCGTCTTCCGCTCCAATGATATATGTGCCCTTAGCTCAGCTGGATAGAGCGTTTGACTACGGATCAAAAGGTCGGGAGTTCGAATCTTCCAGGGCACGCCAAGGCGAAACAGCGGACGTTAGTCCGCTGTTTTTTGCATTTTACCAAAGGTTAGAAAATCTACTTCAGCGGGATAATGTCATGGAAGGCTTTGTGTAAAAAAGTTTTTTGGTGGGGATTATATTGTTCGTTTGAATTTTTCCCTTTTTTTGTTTTTTGTAGAAGGAATAACTAATTGTGCGTTGAAAATAAATTAAGCATAAGGGAGGGATACATACATGATTAAAAACTTTTCTAAATGGGTAGTCATGTATTTGATGGCATGTGTGTTGTTGATTGCTTCTCCAAGTATTTCAAATGCGTCGCAGAGTGGCACTTCACTCAAAATGCGCGCAGATGCGCTGAAGAATGCCAATTTTTTGACCATTTTGCGCTTTGACGATGATTGTACTACTCTGTATATGGATGCCAAAATCGGTCCGTTCACGGATAAACTCGGACCCGTGCCAGCAGAAACCGATTACGATGTGCTCTATCAAATCTATGAGCTGCCAAAAGGGGACAGCAACCTTTCCCAAGGGAAACTGGTTAAGTCAGGTGAGGTTGCCAATGCGATGGATAACAAGCAGTTTTCCATCAAACAATCTGTTCCGGCATCCAAGCAATCGAAAAATTATGCAGTCAAATTGGTATTAAGGGCGGATGGCACGCAACTCGGCAAATCGATGATCGCGAGGTTGCAATTTGGTGCTTGTGGAAAAGATAATCCTGGGGACAACCCGGGAGACAATCCTGGAGACAATCCTGGGGACAACCCTGGGGACAACCCTGGGGACAACCCGGGAGACAATCCTGGAGACAATCCTGGGGACAACCCTGGGGACAATCCTGGGGACAACCCTGGGGACAATCCGGGAGACAACCCTGGGGACAATCCGGGAGACAACCCTGGAGACAATCCGGGAAATAACCCAGGAAATAACCCAGGGAACAATCCGGGGAACAACCCACCAACTAAAGGCGGAAAATTACCGAAAACGGCGACATCTTATCCTTTTCAGGCAGGAGTGGGTTTCAGTTTGTTACTGATTGGGGCATGTGTCATCTACTTTACCAAACGTGCCAAAACAAATTAATTAAGTTAGATAGAAGGCTGTATGCCAAGGCATGCAGCTCTTCTTCTATCTATCAAGAAAATCCGTTGTCTTTGAAGAAATAAATGGTTGACTTATGAATATAACCATGTTAAGATCATATTTGTCGCCGCGAGAAGCGGTGAGCTGAATAAAATGAAGTGTTCCTTGAAAACTAAAGAGTGAACGTGACCTGTCAATTCGATGTGACACTTCGG
>NZ_JBHTBW010000035.1:0-1742 GCF_042665195.1 Laceyella putida | reverse complement strand
TCGATCTGATAACTGGTATAAATTTTGTAAGAAAAGGAGTCGAAATAGTACTTCGGGATCATTAGTTGGCCGTCCATAATACACATCATAAGATTCTTTAACTAACTCATGGATAAAACTAAAATCAACGGTTTCGTTGATTTTTCTCAGAATATGATTTTCCGGAATCAGGTTATACAGTTCACTGTGGACAGAGCTTTTCTTGATGTTTTGATCTTTTAACATAGTATTCACCCAATTCAGTGTAACAAAAAAAGTGACCGAAGGCACTTTTACAAATCATGTTATGCTTTTGCATCAGTCTCCATGCGGTGGGCTCTTTTTGGTTATTCTACTTAATACATATCAATCATCTGAACCATATTCATTATTGGTAAGTAGAGACCCTCAATTCCCTCAATTGAGGGTCCATATTTTATTTCTTAACCCGCGATGTCGGCATCCACTACTTGACCATCCTGGTTAAGGGAGACTAAAATACAATGGCCCCAGAACAGATCACCATCATCAAAATAAACTTCTGCGGTTCCATCAGACCAGAATCGAATCGCCTCGATGGTCATGCGGGAGATGAAGGTATCCTTTGTGATCGGTTCTTCATCGTTCCAGGCCTCGTTGTGGATATCAAGGAGATGATCCGCCACATCTTCCTCCAACTTGCGCCAGTTTTCTTTCACCTTTTCCCATTGCCCATAAACTATATGAAAACCTTCGTTTTCATTTATTCCTTTAGGATCAAATAAGACATCTACTGTAATTTCGTCGGTTAAGTTCATTTTGGTTCCCCATTCTTCCAACCGGCTGTCCCATTCCCATTGTTCAAACTCCATTTTCGATGCGTTTGGATCCATCTTGATTTTCCCTCCATAATAGAGTTAACTCAAATCGGTATGAATTTTGTGGCCTCCACAATGCAGGCATTGAAAAAGGTAACCCAAAATTCCTCCACTCAATTCTTTGATAAACTTTTCTCGACTTAACTGATACTGGTTTGCTTCTTCTTTAATAGTTTCTTCTAGTACTGGATCACCTTTTGCCAAAATATTAGAAAGTTGTTTCCCATCCACATCTCCTATAAAAGCGCAAAAGTCTCCACAATGGCTTGGCCAATATCCACCTTGCCAAGAGAAATATCCAGGTGTTCTTTTATCTAATTCCTCAATCGCTTCTTGGTTATCAATGCAGTCGAAATCTTGTTGAAAGGAACCGTCAAACTTTTTAGCCGCTGTACCATCCTTAATACACCAAGGGCAGATTTGCTCAACATCTTCAACAGAGTAAAAAGGGCCCACATAGTTATATTCACTTGGCTGGCCACAGGCTTCACAGATAATGTTCTCTTTCTCGATGACCCCGGTTTGTTGAGGATCAGGGTGGTAACGAAATGATGGCAATTCATTTTTCATATAAATCCCTGCCTTAGTGAAATTGTGATGATTTTAATATTATCATCTTCAGAGTAGAAGGCATATATTGACGTTCATGCTAAGGAGACACGTTTTTGAGACAGATGAAATATATAATGTGAATTTCTTATTAAAGGGGGTAAAGAAATAGCGAAATGGAAAGGGGAAGATGGGAAGGAGATTTTTATACGGCTTATGTAGAGAAAATTGTTGGGGTTGTTAAGCAAGCGGTAAAAGAGGAGAGTAGAGAGGTAGTGATTAAAATGATCGATTAGGGCGTGTCTGGTGAATCCATCATGATTTCCTGTTAGAATGTTCATAACAACAAAAGCAAGG
>NZ_JBHTBW010000034.1:654-17576 GCF_042665195.1 Laceyella putida | reverse complement strand
TGAAGAAGTCAAAGCGGAATATACCAGTCAAACCTGCAAATGTGGACATCGTGAAAAAGCGAATCAAAAGGGACTTCGCTTCCAGTGTAAGCGGTGTGGCTATACCTGCCATGCAGACTTAAACGGAGCAATCAATATAGGTAAGGCGATATCCGGACTCGCCGCCTAGCGTACTGGTCATAGGTACGCCGCCCATATGGGTACATGCAACGATGTTGTAGAACTGTATGGGATGGGCTGATGAGACAGCCCTGAAGAGGACATTCACTATCCAAGAATCCCACGGCTTCAGCCGTGTGGAGTCTCAAGAAAGAGTTTGTGGAAATTTACAATCCCGCTTCCTCCCCGGTCGACCTGTCCGGCTATGTGATTGATGATCTGGTGGGTGGCGGTGGGGCTCCTTACACCATCCCAAGCGGCACCACCATCCCCGCCAAGGGCTACTTCGTCTGGGAGACGACAAACTACTACAATAACAGTGGCGGTGACGATGTCACATTAAAGGGGCCAGACGGAACGGTGATCGATCAGTATCATTACGGATCTACTGGTTATGACCGTTCATGGTACCGTTCCCCGGATGGCGGCAATTGGGCGACCAGTCAGGATACGACGCCAACCAAAGGGGCGACAAATCAATAGGAGACAAACGTCCTGGATCATTCCAGGACGTTTGTTGTGTCAAAGGGATACCATGAATAAAGATGTTGGGGAATGAGAGAGTGGGATTATCCATTCAACGAGGGGGAAGCTTCCGTCAACATGAAAAACCAGTCCGAAATGGACTGGTTTTTCGCCAAGAAATCATCTCATGCTTTATAGCACAAGAAGGGTCACGTTCATATTGCCTTTGGTCGCGCGGGAGTATGGACACACTTGATGGGCGGCCTGAACCAACTCTTGGGCCACTTCAGGTTCCACACCCAACACTTTGACATCCAATGTCGCGGCCAATTCAAATCCGCCGTCTTCCGCTTTCCCGATGGAGACGTGAGCTATGACTTCCGTTTCCTGCACCTTGACCCGTTTGGTGCGGGCCACCAGATTTAAGGCGCTGTCAAAGCAAGCCGCATACCCGGCAGCGAAAAGTTGTTCCGGATTGGTGGCATTTCCGCCTTGCCCTCCCAGTTCTTTAGGCATTCGCACGTCCAGTTGGAGTACGCCGTCGGAAGAAGTGACGGTCCCGTTTCGTCCGCCTTTGGCGGTGACAGTTGCAGTGTATAATGGTTTCATGGGAATACCCCTTTTCATCAAGTTTTTCTCAGGAACGATCTTGCATGCCCCGACTCGCTTCTTGAACGCGGGCCAGCAAATGGCGGGCTTCCCCCATCAAATGGGACAGCTCTTCTTGGGTCAACCCGCTTTGCTGGACGAGTTTCACCGGAATCTGACAGGCGATGTCTTTGAACTTTCTTCCTTCCTCTGTCAGCTGAATGAGCACCTTCCGTTCATCCTCGCTCGATCGCTTCCTTGTGATGAAGCCCATCGATTCCAATTTCTTCATGAGCGGTGTCAGGGTACCTGAGTCGAGGTACAGTCGTTGTCCCAATTCTTTCAGTGTCAATCCGTCCCGCTCCCACAACGCCAGCAAAGCGAGATATTGCGTATAAGTGATTCCCAGCGGGTCTAGGATGGGGCGATACAATCGGCTGATTTCTCGAAAACAGGCATAAATGGTAAAGCAAAGCTGGTTATCTAAGTTCAAATCGACGTTCACCTCATTCCAATCAATTCAATTTAATACAATTTAATTGATACAAATTAATCTACACCCGAATTCGATTCCTGTCAATCTTTATTTATTTCCTTCATGCAAGAACCTTATGAATCCAACGGATGCTAGGCGGGATCACCCCCGGTGAAATAAAATGCCCCCTGTTTTTTCACAGGGGGCAATTCGGATCAGGCTCATCGCTATTTGCTGATGGATGGCAATGCTTCGTTTTGCTTATACAGGCGTTTGGAAATAAGGGTTTGGAAGATGAGAAACAGGCCGCCAACGGACCAGTACAACGGTAATGCCGCCGGTGCGTTGAAGGAGAACAATCCAATCATTAAAGGCGACATGTAGCCGAGCAGGGCCATTTGTTTCTGTTGCTGCGGATCAATGCCAACCTGGGACACCTTGAATTGGACATAATAGACAAAGGCCGCAACCAAGGGCATGATCATGTCAGTTTGTCCCAGATTAAACCATAAGAAGGAATGTGTCGTAATTTCGGGTGAGTTTTTAATCGCATAGTAAAAACCCATCAGAATGGGCAATTGGATGAGCATTGGTAAGCAACCAATCGCCATTGGGTTAAATTCATGTTTTTGGTATAGTTGCATCATCTCTTGTTGCATTCTTTTTTGCGCTTCGGGATCTTTTTGCTTGTTTTTGTACTTCTCTTGTATTTTTTTCAGCTCAGGCTGAATGACGTTCATTTTTTCTTTCATCACCAATTGGTTGCGATATTGCTTCATCATCATCGGCATCAGAGCTAGTCTGACCAGGATGGTCATCAAGATAATCGACAGGCCATAGTTGCCGTCAAACAAACTCGCAAAGAACTTAATCAGGTGAGAAAAAGGGCTGACAAAGATTTGAGTGAACCAACCAGACGCGTCCGCATCCGTTGGTTGAGCGGCCGGTTGGCATCCGCTCAACAGCAGAAGCACAGCGACTGCGATCAGAACGTTGCTGTATCGTTGAATGAAAGTGAATACAGATGATTTTCCCATGGTTTTCCTCCTCGTTTCTCATGAAGCGTCATGCTGAGAACGGGGGGGATATGGTCCGAATCGTCTTCAGGGGCTTCTCTCCTTTGCACTCTCCGCGCAATCCAATGCTGAATGTGTTCCGTTTCATCTGTGCGTGACGGCTTGGTGAAGGAGACGAATCGAGACAATCGCTCCCGCGCCGCCCGAATCAGTGTAAACGAACACAGCACGGTCAAGATGACGCTGATGGACACCAACATGGGAATCACGTCATGGAACTCAATGAACATCTGTATTCACCTCCTCGATTATTTTTATTCTTCCTATTTCTTCAATTATCTTGGATAGGTTGGCGAATGTCAAAAGGAATCATTGGGCATCTCATCTGTTTTTGATGATCCTGCCCGAAAATCCTTTGCCTTTAGGCATGGGAGTGGTTCATTGCATAAACTTGTCCCAGCTCTTTTTCAAATATCTCCGGTAAGGGAGCGGGAACCGGATGTCCCCGTTCATCCCGCTTGATCCAGACGATCTCTTGCTCACCATATGCGATCTTCTGCTTCTGTCCATCCGTGTCCAGCTTATAATATTCAAAAAATAGGTTCACGCCATATTCATACCTTTTTGCCAATGACATTTGCACCTCAATGGTGTCAAACGGCATCGCTTCACGGAGATGGTGGACCTTGCTGAACAGGGGAAGCCATTCGCCTTGTTTTCCTGTTCCCTGAAACAACTCCGGAGCCAATGAATAGAAGAATTGGTCACGCACTCTACTTTGCCAAACGGTATAGTTGGAGAAATACACATTACCGACGAGATTGGACTCTTCCAACGAGGTTTCAAATCGTTTGGTTTGTAGAATCAAACGATCCGACGGTCCGGATTTGACCGCAAACGTTTCCGGCCCCAGAAGTTGTTCGCGCAAAAATTGGCTTTGTTGGAAGAGTGGTTCCCGATAGCTCATTACGGCTAATTTGTCCTTTAAAAACTGTGAGAAATAATCGGGAAACGGACATGGTCTCACTAAGCCATGACCGATGATCTCCACCCATGTCAGTCCCTGTTTGCTGGTTGCTATTAGCTCCAAGGTGCCGTTTTCTTTTACTTTATACCAGTGGTAAACGATCTCCATATAGGTGTCATCTTGGATATGGTCAATTTGCAGATGAACTTCAATCACATCGCGGGAGGATGCTTCGCCAACGATTTCCGTTTGCGCAAAATTGGTTACCATGCCCCATTTCCCGGAAGCAAACTGGTCGGTGACCCGCTTCAAAATCGCGGATAAAGATAATTCCCTTATTTTGCCCATCCAATCGGCATAACGGCTGAGATTCACTTTCCTGCTTAAGGTAGGGGTGTCTTTAAAAGTGAGTGGAAAGCGATAGACAAAACCATATTCAGGGTGAAATTCACCATATTGCCGCTCTGCTTTCAATTTTGACGGACGGGAGGAAACCACCAGAGCCACCATTCGTTTGAGTGGTTTGGACAATTGAACGGGGATAGTCAGTACCGAAATTGAAGATGTTTCTGTGATTGCATGTAATAATATTGCTTCACCCGAAGTTTTTTCTATTTCCATCCCCTGGACTTTTCCTCCGCCGGCCTTTACAGCCGCCTCCAGGCTGGCCCAGATTCGGCTTCCGGCCAGTGACTCGGAATCTCCGTGCTTCTGTAATGATTTCATCAAGGGTTGGTATTTGTCTGTCAACAAGTGGAGCCAATCTCCTTCACTGCGGTGACTGTCAATTGGAAGAATGTCACAGCCTTGCTCCTCATTTCCGATGACGCAAATCGACACTTCGTCATCATGGGAGAAAGACACATGGAAGCGGCTGGAGGGATGGGTTTGCTCCATCACGACGGGTTTGCCGTACTCATCCCAAGTCAGTGAATGATCCGCATTTCCTCCCGCTTTGGCGATGCCCCGCTTAAATAACGGCATGATCCGTGCATGTCGCTCTTCTTTCGATTGTTGATGAATGCCTGGACAATGGGTCAACGCAATGACCGGCACATCCACCATTAACTTGCTGCCGTGGGTACGAATCGCTTCGGTCAACCGCCGTTCATCGGTAAAAGCCAATGAGGAAAGCTCATCCGCCGTCGGAAGCCCAGGATGATGCTCCATCTTATGCACTTGATAACCGGTTAAGCTTAGGACGACTTGGTTGCTCTTATCCAATACATCCACCGTGTAAGTATAGGACGAGTCCGTTTGTTCCTGCAGTCTTGTCACGGCCCTCCATGTCTCCGGCTTGGTTAGAAGCCCCCCGAGCTTTTTGAATGATGCGATTTTCACAGGCAGGCATAAATCCTGCGGAGTGATGATCCGTGCCGATTGCAACAAGGCATCATGGAAATACGGATCACCGAGTAAGTATTGGTCCGTCTCTTCCGCATGAGCGGTAAAGAGACAATGGCCCGTGTGCCGCTTCGCGTTGTGAGCGGTATCGTATATGTGCGCCAACCGGTGAAAAGAAGGCCCTTGAAACAGAAGCGGTCCATAAAGGTCTGTTTTCGGTTCAATCGCCAACGCTTCTTTTGGGAAAGAGAGGCGTTCCTGTCTCTCCTCAGTCGCGGAGGGGAACCAAAAGGTGGCTGTATAATGCGGTTTGGCAAACCCATTTTGTTCGGTGCGCAGCTCAGTTTTGATCTTTCCGTTCTCCAGCACTTCCGCACGGATTTCCACGGTGACGCCTGTTTGCGGATCAAGCACAATCGGCAAGGTGAGTTGGATATCATCTACTTGGACACGGTTGAAGTCTGCGATGCCGGTCACATAGGAGGCCGCTTGCGCCATGGCTTCAAGACCAAACACAGCCGGGAACAGGTAGGTTCCATTGTATACATGGTCTTTCACATAGGGGTCTTTTTCCAGATTTAAGTGGACCCGAGTGATGAATTCCACTTCCGGATAATCGTAGAGTATGTCCCCGATAAATCGGAACCCTTTTTCCCTTTTTACCGGACGTGGACGCCAAGTTTCCAAACCGCCTAATTTGGCCGTAATGACGACCTGTTTCGCTTGCGGATCATGGTGGAACAGATGGACAAACCGTTTGGTCCCTTCCGCAACGGGAATGGCGTAGGTTCCTTTCTTTTCCAAAAAGTCGATGCTGCCAGCCCGCACTCCCATACCCACCTCATCCCATACGCTGAAGGCGACAGATAACACCTGCGTTGAGGGATGTTCCTGTCCAAAGCGGCGCAAGATCAACTGCAACGCCTCATTTGAAAAGCCATACGACGTGTTTCCGGCCATTCCAGTAATACCGGCCAGTGAAGAAATCCCGATAAATAATTTGGGAGGGTGAGTTTCCAACGCTTTACAGAGGTGCAAAGCGCCGAGCACCTTAGGTCCGATCTCGTTCAAAAAGGCGGCCGGTGAAATCTGTTCCGCCCGTCGGGGTTGCATCAGCGCCGCGCCATGAATGACCCCCGTCACCGGTCCCAGCTCCTCACGCACGGATGCGATCAATTGTTCAACCGCGGCTTGATCCGTCATGTCGCAGGAATAATACCGGCAAATCAATCCGCTTTCCCTAAAACGCGCCAGTGTCTGTTGAATCTCGGGACTTTCCGCAGTCGAACGACCAACCAAGGCCATCTTCACTCCCGTCGATTGAGCGACGGCCAATGCGCACTCGGCGGTAATCCCTTTCGCGCCGCCCGTCACAAGCACCACATCTTCGCTTGTCCATTTAAAGGGGCGGACGGGATACGCTTGCGGCAGTTGAACGATCGCCTGCGGAACGCGTCTTACTTTGTGTTGGTCATATCCGACTGACACAAAGGGCTCTTCCGCGGCGATTTCCGCCAGGATGGGTTTGACAATCGATTTCGGTTTTAATTCCGGACTCAAATCAATCACGCGAATGTTGGCGTGGGGACGTTCCATATGGAGGCTGGCGGCGAACGCGTTAGCTGTGCAAGTGCCCAGTTGAATCCTCTCAGACCGTGTCCCGAAGTAGCCCCCGCCATATTGGATATAGGTTATGGATGTTTCATAGCCTACATCTTTGACCGGGCCAATCACACTTTGCAATCTCTTTATCATGACGGACAAATCTTCGCTGGTATCGGTTTGGGGCAAGATGACCACCACATGGCTAAACGCTTCATGGCGCAATCGCTGTTGTGCGGCTAGCTCCGTAAAGGTCGCAATCTCCGCCGGAATGTGGCGGGCGGTTAATTCCGCAGCTAACGCCCGGGCAAGAGAATGTCTGGTTTGGCTCACAACAATCAAGAAGCGGGCCGTCTCAGGAAAAGAGAGCGGTGTGCTGTTATTGCACGGAGCTTCGACATAATCGACAACAAAATTGCGTACCCATGGACGCTCTTTGCTGTTTGGTTGCGATGCGACGGGCGTGGTGGGTGCGTCTGGTTTGGACGTTAACAAAGGGGATAGCGCCTGTTCGATTTCTCTCAAGGTCGTATTGGCGAATTCCGTTGGATCCAATTGTCCCTCCAATTGAAACTCATTGGCGACACGGCTGACCAATTCGGCTGATTTAATCGAATCCAAATTCAAATCATCCAACAAGCGCATATCCATATGGATCGATTCACGGGGATACCCGGTCAGTTTGGTTGTCCATTCTAACAAAGACTGGGTTATCGTCTGTTCACGGGCAGCTTCTGGCAGAACCAAACGTTCCAGCGCCTGACACACTTCCTCCAACGTCGCATTGGCAAAATCACTCGGATCGATCCGATCGGCCACGGCAAACTGTTGCGCCAGTGAAGAGACAAGCTCAGCCGATTTAATCGAATCCAAATTCAAATCATCCAGCAACCGGTGGCTGAGCGCAATCGAAGCGGAGGGATACCCGGTCCGCTGTGCGACCCATCGAATCGCCGCTTGTGCCACGGATGCAGTCGCTGCCGCTGGTTTTTCAACCGGTGGCGCTTCCGGTAAAGACGGGGAAGGGGGCTCGTTCCTCTCCTCCGGTTGCCGGGAAACAGGCTCCGAACGCATATGTTTTAAATCTGCCCGAATCACATCCAACAAAAAGGCACCTCGCTCTTCCAGATACCGTTCCCATATGTCTGTTGGCAGGTCGGCTGGTTGAGGGAGCCGGACCGAATCATCGCTGACATGCCCGGAAGCGGGGACGGACAAAGGATTTTCACAAGGATTCACGATGAACTGTTTTTCCTCAGCTGGAACAAACGGGCGGATCAAGCGTTGTTCGTATAACCGCTCCCACTGAACGTGCCCGCCATGGACAAAGTAGGTGGCCAAGAACTGGTGAAGATCGCGGTCTCTCCCCGGTTTTGACTCCACCGGGAAGCAAGGCGGCCCCGCTTGGTCAGTCACCAATCCCGTTAACACACGCCCTGGCCCCACTTCCACCAACAAATCACATTTTTCTTTCACCGCCGCAATCAATGAAATGAAATCGACCCGCTCCATGACTTGCTTGGCAAAATACGCGTTTCCGTCAGTAAGGGTTTTCATCTCTTCACCAGTCACGCCAGAAATGAACGGCACAGATAAAGGAACGGGGTTTGCCGGAAGGAGGGCCTGACGGAGCAACAGGCTGGACGCCTGCTTGACCAGCTTGGAATGAAAGGCATTGGAAACCGGGAGCATGACGGCTTGGATCTGTCGTGCCTGCGCCCGCTTAACAGCCTTGGCAACCGCTTCTTTTTCACCGGAAATCACCGTTTGCGAGGGACTGTTCAGGTTGGCGACCACCGCATAGCCGGATATTTCCGCCAAAATTGCTTCGGCTACCTCTTTATTCGTGTGCAGGCTGGCCATCGCACCGGCCTCTCCTTCTGAAGCGGACATGGCTTTTCCTCTTGTTGCCGCGAGTTGGAACAACACTTGTTTGTCATAGGCTCCAGCCGCGCAGAGGGCGGTCAATTCTCCCAAACTGTGGCCAGCGGTGAACTGGGGTTGGATTCCCAATCTTTCCAAAAATGTCTTCCACAATACCGATGCCAAAACAATGGCGGGCTGGGCCACTTCCGTCTGACTCAACATTTTCTCCCATGCTTGGACTTCTTCGCGATGAAGTGCCCGGTCGAGTGGGCGGAACATCATCTCTTGTGCTTGTGGAATCACTTCCCAGGCTTGCTTGGCGATTTTTCTTGCCCAAGGGAACCGTTCCAACAAGGTGCGCGCCATGTTTACTTTTTGCGACCCCTGACCGGGGAACAAGAAACCAACTCGGTGCCGGTTCACTTGATTGCCGATCCACACTTGCTTCTCCATGTGGACAAACACTTCCCCTTTGGCCGGAAAGGCGTGTTCCAACTTGTCAATCAACAAGGCCAATCCTTCAGCCAAGCGGTCCGGGTGATCAGCGATGACCGCAGCTCGGATTTGTGCTTTCGGTTTTACCCGCTGAGCCAACCAGTACGCCAAATCGGTCAGTTCGGCCACACTGATCCCTGCCGCCAGTCGCTGAACCCGTTTGACTTGGGTGAGCAGATCTTCTTTTGCATCAGCGGCGAACACAAACAACTCCGTCTCTTGATTGGAAACCAATAAGGCTCTTTCCTCAATTTCCGGTTTTAGCTCTTCCTTGGGCAAGTCCGCCGATTCCAACGTAACATGACAGTTTATGCCGCCAAAGCCCATTGCGGAAACTCCGGCACGAAGGCGTGCGTCCCGCGCGCGTACCTCGCCTTGCAAGAGCGGATAAATATTTTGTGCCGTTGTGCGGAAAACATCATTTGGCTCGTGGCAAGCGGCTGTTGGCGCAAGTACCCGCTGATTGACCGACAAGGCCGCTTTAATCAAACCGCCAATCCCCGCGGCCGCTTTGGTGTGGCCAACCAATGACTTAAAAGAGGTGACGCCGCAGGAGCGCAAAGGCGCTTTCCCATATGAATCCAGAGCCAGAGCAATGGCTTCCAGCTCTATGCGGTCGCCGAGCACCGTTCCGGTTCCATGACCTTCTATGAAATCCAGCTCATGCGGGGAATAACCGGCCATCTCATAAGCGCGGAGCAAGGCCAGTGACTGGCCTTCCACTTTGGGAGCGGTAATGCCGCCTTTGCCGTCCGAGGAAATGCCCCATCCCCGAATCACGGCATACACATAATCGCCGTCTTTTCGGGCGTCTTCCAGCCGTTTCAACATGACGAAGCCACAGCCTTCTCCCGGAATGAACCCGCTGGAATGACGATCATATACATTCATATCCTTGTTGGTCAGTGCGCCCGTTTTGGCAAAGCCAACCACTTCCAACGGATCCAAGCTAATATCCACCCCGCCGGCCAAAGCCAGATCAAGCTCTCCATTCGCCAGTTTGCCGGCTGCCGTGGCCACGGCGATCAAAGAAGAGGAACAAGCGCCATCCA
Source organism: Laceyella putida (assembly GCF_042665195.1). Lineage (NCBI taxonomy): Bacteria > Bacillati > Bacillota > Bacilli > Caryophanales > Thermoactinomycetaceae > Laceyella > Laceyella putida. The sequence goes on along the minus strand of NZ_JBHTBW010000034.1, from coordinate 7,547 downwards.
CCACATAGCCTCCGCCATGCAAATCGTAGAAATTGCAGATTCTCCCGGCGATGGTATTGGATAAACCACCTGCCAAGGTATCTTCCGTAACGGGGGAAAAAGCGGACTTATAGATGGTTTCCATCCGCTTTTCCAGCTGATGGAGCGTCGCGGCGGACAGGCCATGGGATTGTCCCGCGGCTCTAAGCGTTTTGCGCACAAAAGGCCAACGCAGTCTCATGGTATTCGCGCGTGTGAATTCACCGGTTAACGTATTTCCCACTATAACCCCTGTTTTGTCTTTGGGGATATTTTCCCGGGAGTACCCCGCATCGATCAATGCCTGTGTGGCAACCTCCAACGCCAACCAATGCACAATATCTGTAGACTCATAGGTGGTTTTGGGAATCCTATGTTGAGCCCAATCAAACGCAAAGCCGTCAATCACAGCGGCATATCGAGCATAAGTTTTATCTGGTGTGTCAGGATGGGCATCATAATATTCTCCGAGCGGTAAACGTTGTTTTGGCATTTCACGAAATTGCCGGCGTCTAGATAAGATGTTTTCCCACAATTCCCTAAGATTTTTGGCCCCTGGATAATAACTGCCAATTCCAATAATGGCAATTGGATGATGATTCATTGTTAAAATCTCACCTCTGTGTTGTGGAAATAGTTATTTTAATTATACTATTTCGAGATGAAATATGTAGTTTCAAAGAGAAAAAAAGATAAAAATTTTAATGATGGTTAGATTTTTTTGGGTATTTGGTGAGAAAAATTCATAAAAGGTTAAAAATTGCAGAGTCGCCATAAGCGGGAAGAATGGGGGATGACTGCAAAATGCAGACATAAAATGGGATCAAAAAAGCAACCTTCGCTTGTATGAGCGTGTGAGCGAAGGTTGCTTGAACGATGTGCATGCCAATCTTCATATCCTATATTTATTAGAAATGAGTCCAACCATCATGGAAAAGAGAACACGTTAAAAACAGTTAAACGTTTTCTTTTGAATAGTTCACTATGTAGGATATGTACAAGTCTGTATAATCCGCCGCCTTCACGATTTCCTCTACTAGGTAGGCGTCGTTAAAAGAATTCATCGCTTGTTGGAAATCAACAACGCTGTTGTAATAGATATCCATTTGCAACAGATGTTGGGGTTCTTCCTGATTGCCATTCGGCGGGGCCACGAAAGTGAATGGGGCCAGGTGGCACAGTTCAACGTGAGAGACCCCTTCCACTTTGAGGACGTTTGGAATGATATTATTCTGCAAGAAATGGGAATATTGATCCGTATCTTTGGTTTCTTCATGATTGCGAAAAAGAAAAGTAAACTTCATTTTCATTTTAAAATCCCTCCCTTATATAAGAAAATGACTGGTTTAATTAATAATTATAATCGTATCAATCTATAAATTACACTGTTTTTTCTAATAAGTGATGAGGGATTTCTGACACTTTTGGTTGCAGCCTATTCATGCGATATACTCAAGTTTATCCTTAAACCGCCGCGGTGGCCAACAACTGAGATAATACCCGAATGGTTTGTCCACCCAAACTGTGGCCAACTAGATGAATCTTTTTTGGCTGATGGGTAACCGTATCCATTTCTCCCTCCAAAGGTAACAGACTGGTCTTTTTAACCATCTGACACAGCACCTCACCCTTATAAAAATTATTGGAATATTAAGATCTAATTAGGCTATATTCACCATTGGGTGGGAAAGCAAAAAACTCTCTCAATCCAAAGAGTAGAGAGAAATAAAAGGATTCGGCTTTATTTCCGGAAGAAGGGGATGGTTTCCAGTCGCAATTGGCACGGATCATCTGTCATCTTCGGGCAAAATCCAGGATTTGCTTCACACATGCGGTTTGCAAAGTTCCGATCCCGTTGACGAAGGGCGTTAAAATAGTTTTGAATCATATGGTTTCTAAACAAAGCGAAAGGTTTGCTCTTGCATTGGAAGTTGAGCGGAAATAAGGTTTTCACATGCCGATAAAAAAGCCCGCTCCTGATAAAGGGTGGAAAAATGTTCGCTTGCGGTTGCAGGGGGATGTAGTCATGAACATTGGCGATCCTCACACTCTCTTGAATGGCTTGATTAAACGCCGCCACAAAATGGGGGTCACCCACTCGCGGGGAGGCGCTGGTATAAACCTTTGGTTTTTTATATGCCGTATTTATGGCCAGATCCAAACCGGCCAATGTGGCCAGGGCTCCTCCCATGCTGTGTCCTGACACAAAAACGGTTTTGTTGGGTGAACGTTGATGAAGATGTGATATGGTGGAGATCAGTTGCTTGCGCAGCAAGCCATAGACAAAGGTAAATCCACGGTGAGTCTTGCCTCCCATAGGAACAAACCGAAAGGGAGTTTGAAATAAATCCAGATCAATGGCAAGATCAAACAGTTGGAGACCGGTCCCTTTAAAAGCGATCACGATGTGTTTCTTGTTCTCCATGACAAAACCGAAGCTTTCGGGTCGAAAAGGTGGTGGCAGCTTCAGCTTATTCACCAGCTTGTATCCCCATTCCGCCGGCACCACAAAGGTTTCTCCGTCAACCCGGCGGGCTTGATAACTGCAAGCGATTAAAAAAAGGGCCTGATTGATCATTGAATTCACGGATGATTTCATTTTTAAACTCATCCCCCATTCCATATCTTCCATTTTTATTTTGTATGATCTGCCGTTCGCGATTAGCACTCTCCATTGCTTCGATATTGTCATTCATGTGGGATCGGGGGGAATGAAAAAGCCCTTTATAAGTGGAAGAGCTTTTGGCTCCCGTCCTAGACAGATAAGCTGGTACCGCATCGGGGGAATACGAGACTTTGGATCATCACCGGACGGCGTTGGGCAACCGCGTCGTTTTATTTTTGAGGGTACATTTTCCCTCAGAGCAAAAAAAATCAGAGTGTATCACTCTGACCTTATTTGTTGTTACTGCATATTATCTAATTGGTTGGAATCAAATGCCATTTCAATGGATCTTTCGACATATACACCCACTTTTTATTTGAATCTTCTTGGTGATACCAATCTAAATATCCCAGATAACCGGAAATGACATAAATGTTATTTCCTTTATGATCAAAGTGCCAAACCGTAGAGGTACTTTCTTCATCAAGGATCAAACCGTTTTTTAAACCGCGAATCCAAGTCATTTTTTCTCTTCTGCTCGATGTCTGCATCTGCATCCTGTATTTGTTTTCCCCAGCTTTATGTAACTTCACCGGTGTTCCACCCAATGGATCAGATGCATAATTCAGCAATAACACCTGATCCCAATTATTCAGTTCCTCAAAGGTCAACGCTCTTCTGCAATTGTTTCCGGGCACCAACTTATAGATTTTACTGGTGTCAATCTCATTCCGTATTTCTTCCTTTTGAGTGCTCTCCACCAAATTCTTAGCATGCAAAGACATACGTTCACTCACCTCTCGGTTGAATTTACATTTATTTATTCTTCGCTTTTTTAGTATATCATCCATGTTTTTCCATATATTTGTTGCTAATTTATTTCAATCTTATGTTCTTCATCCTTGTGCAGTGGTTCATGAAAACAAAAGATTACGGTTACAAGAGTTCACTCGAGAATGAGGAACAGTGGGGTCTTTTCCGGTTTCTGCTCTTAAAAAAGCTGGATTCCTCAAGCAAGGGGGAATCAGCTTTTTAAGATGCCGAAATAAACATTCTATATCGAAATGGATTGATCTCATTAAAACAATTATTTTCTAAAAAGACAAACGATTCCTTCTGCCTTTTTCGTATAATGAAATCAGACGGCTCAATGGGAGGGATGGCATGAATCTTCAGTTGATATATTGGGGCTGTCTGATCGGAGGGGTCATCTTTACCTTGCTGATCATCTTATTGGGAGATCTTCTCGCCGGAATCATGGATGGCCTGTTGGAGATCGGCTTCCCGATCTTTCAGCCGATCACCTTGGTTGGAGCGGTCACCGTTTTTGGCGGAACGGGATTGATTCTGGACCGGATCAATTCCCTTGCCGGCACATCTGTTCTTTTGGGGGCACTCCTCGCGGCTGTGCTTTCTTTCGTTTTCTTGTACGCTTTCTACGTGCGGCCGATGAAAAGCGCGGAAAATTCCACTGGGTTTCGCCTCGCCGACTTAGAGGGAAAAAAGGGAGAGGTGACCGTGACGATTCCCGCCCGCGGGTTTGGTGAAGTCGTCATATTGACCGTCGGTGGAAAAACCAACCAGATCGCCGCCAGCATGGATCAAACAGAAATCCCCCAAGGTACCACCGTGGTTGTCATCACTGTAAAGGACCATATTTTGTATGTTTCTCCCCATCCATCTTTGAAAGGAGACTGAAACGTTTGGCACCGGCATTGGAAACGTTGCAAATCGTCCTGATCGTCATTGGCGTATTGTTTGTCTTGGGAATCGCATTTTGGGCCCGTTATAAAACAGTGGGCGCGGACGAAGCCATGATTGTCACCGGGAGCATGCTCGGCAACAAAAACGTTCTGACTGATGACTCAGGCAAGAAGATCAAAATCATCCGCGGAGGCGGCGCATTTATCGTCCCCATTTTCCAACGGGCTGAAAAATTAAGCTTGTTGTCGCATAAGCTGACGGTTTCCACACCGGAAGTGTATACCGAACAAGGGGTACCCATCATGGTGGACGGTGTGGCCATCATTAAAATCGGGGGCGCCATCGAAGACGTAGCCACGGCAGCCGAACAATTCATGGGCAAAAAGGACGAGGTATTGAATGACGAAGCGCGCGAGGTGTTGGAAGGCCATCTGCGCGCCATCCTCGGCACCATGACAGTGGAAGAAGTATACAAAAACCGGGAGAAATTCGCCCAAGAAGTGCAAACCGTCGCCGCCCGCGACCTCAAAAAAATGGGCTTGCAAATCGTCTCCTTCACCATCAAGGACGTGCGCGACAAAAACGGCTACCTTGAAGCGCTCGGCCGTCCCCGCATCGCCATGGTGCGACGCGATGCCGACATCGCCGAAGCCAACGCCATCCGCGACACGGAAATTCAAACGGCCAAAGCCCGCGAAGAAGGAACGAAAGCCTCCCTCATCTCCGAAACCAATATCGCCGAAGCCAAGAAAAACAAAGAACTGCGCATCGCTGAGTTTAAAATCGAACAGGATATGAAACGGGCCGAAGCGGACCAAGCTTACCATCTGCAGGAAAACCGCTATAAGCAACAAGTCGTCGAAGAAGAGATGAAAATCGAGCTGGTCAAAAAGCAAAAAATGATCGAATTGGAAGAAAAGGAGATCCTGCGCCGGGAAAAGCAATACGACGCCGAAGTGCGCAAAAAAGCGGATGCCGACCGGTACGCCAAAGAACAAGAGGCCAAAGCCCTGCGCTTTGAACAAGAGGCGCGCGCCCTCGCCGAAGCTTCATCCATCAAAGCCAAAGGATCGGCGGAAGCGGAAGCGGTAAAAGCAAAAGGGATGGCCCAAGCGGAAGTGGAGAAGCTGGAAGGGATCGCCGCCGCAGAGGTCATCCGCGCCAAAGGTCTGGCCGAAGCCGAAGCCAAACAAAAGCTGGCTGAAGCCTTCGAGAAGTACGGACAAGCCGCCGTGCTCGACCTCATCACCAAAATGCTGCCCGAACTGGCCAAACAAGTGGCCCAACCGCTCGGCAATATCGATAAATTGACGGTGGTTGACGCTTCCGGCGAACACGGCGACGGCGCCACCAAAGTCAGCAACTATGTCACCAAATTGATGGCTCAAGCCCCTGAAATGGTCAAAGAAGTCTCCGGCATCGATGTGAAGCAAATCATTCAGGGATTGGCCAAGCAAGAATCCCTTTCGGTTGAGCAACCATCCCCGCCTCTGGACAAAGAATGAGATTTGTGGTAGGCCCTTATGTTCACTCGCCAATGTCATTCCAAACGGCAAGCTGGAGTACCATCCTCACAGAACGACGTGGAAAACCGCGTCGTTCTTTTGTGATGATCAGGAAGTTGATTTTTAAAACGGAGGATACAAGATGAATACAGTGAAGCTTAAAAGGCATTCCTCGCTTCGTGAATGGATCTGATTTCGTCCGACTTTTGGATTCTACAACTTTTACAGGTATATGTCCGCAACAACCGACGGCTGCCGCCAGGACTTTGGACAACAAATTCTCTTTTAAGGGCTTCGGATAGAAAAAGGGTGGATATCCATCGGATTTATTTCTATAATCGAAATAGTTGTGAGTATCAGTGACGCGTATATTGGGATTGACGTTGTCACTCGGAACCGGAATGATGTTTTTGCCGTCCTCATTATTCCTGTCATTGCCATCGATATTACAGTCTTTTTTCAGCAATGGGTTGTTGGTTGGAACGGTCATCTGTATTTTGTTTGAACAGTTGTGGCGTTCAAATCAGGTTGAAATTAGCAAGAATGGAACCAAATTAAAACCTTAGCGTGTATGGCAACGATTCGCAGACAGCCAGCCGCCCTAATAAAAAAGGTCTTACAGATTTTTGCTGGCTTTTCAATCAAGGGATGAAAGACGGCGTTGCTCGGTATCCCCATAAAGGGGATGCTTAGAGCAACTATTTTTTATCTTTTGATGTTGCAGTTTGCGGATCGAACGGTTAGGATCTGGATATGGAACAAGACGACAGAAGAACAAGAACAACGGTCTCTTTAATCAACTATCATTTTGTTTTCTGTCCGCGCTATCGAACAAAAGTACTGGTGAATCAAGTAGAAGAGCGATTCAAGGAACGGGTGACCGAAATTTGTGAAGAGAATGAATGGTTGATTGTGCTATGGAAGTCATGCCTGATCATTGTCATTTGTTCTTGAACGGTCTTCCCGCTCATTCACCATCGGATATCATGGCAAAAGTGAAAGGAGTGACTTCAAGAAGACTGAGACAAGAATTTAAACACTAAATCATTAAACGCTATGTA
>NZ_JBHTBW010000034.1:0-617 GCF_042665195.1 Laceyella putida | reverse complement strand
CACTACGCTTAGAGCTACATAAACCAACCCAAGCTAAACAGCAGATGTACCAACGAATGACTGAGATGAATACGGAATTTGCGAACTGGTTACTCACACATCCAGAAGTGACCAAAGCAACAAGTAAGATATTCAAAGAATTTTCTTCTGAAAAGTCCTTCGGCTGTCACGAATCAAACGATTCGTGAGGTGAAGTCCCAAATGAAAAATCAAGAGGCGAAGACCTTTAAGAAGATGTGGTGTTGCTTTAATAATCAGAATCTAAAAATAGAGAAAGCGGGAGCTTTCTACACGGTTGCTTTTCCCACTCTAGAAAAGAAGATTAGCGTTCCTGTAGTGGCTCGTCCCTTTCAACAAGCATGGTTAGAACGAATCATAGCGGGTACTGCTAAGCAAGGAGCCGGAAAGCTCTACAAGAAGAAACAGAAATGGGTTCTGGCTATTGCCATCTCATTTGATGTGCAGAAAAGCCAAGATCAAAAAGCGATGGGAGTAGACTTAGGTCTGCGCTACTTAGCTGTAGCCAGTGTGGGAACCCAGTCTCTCTCTTTTAAAGGAAATGAATGTGCTTATACTCGCAGACGCTATTCAGCCAGACGTAGAAAACTGGGCAAAAC